>CAYFVL010000279.1:0-7631 GCA_964346405.1 uncultured Fibrobacterota bacterium | reverse complement strand
TTGGGGGGACGGAGCTGCATGTCGGGGGTTGTCGGGGGTCGGGGGACGGAGCTGCAAAGGTGGACGATCTCGCTCGCCGATGCCCTCGTGCTCGCATGCCACGCCAACGCATTCGCATCGCATTCGATCTCGCTCGCCGATGCCCTCGTGCTCGCATGCCACGCCAACGCATTCGCATCGCATTCGGGGGACGGAGCTGCACGAATGTTTCCTGACGGGCGCCCATTCTCCTTTGCCGTGGACTTCGGATTTTACTGAAGTAATCTGAAAAGCAATCGGATGATTAGTCAGGCCGGATCGAGAGGTGTAATTATAGTGGTAGTCCTTTGAAGCTCACCAGAGGCGATTAGAAAAATGCTCAAGATATCTCCCCGGATACATCTTCGCTTTTTGTAAGTCAATCTCGCACAATATCTTATGCATAATGCTCTACCCCTCGGCTCCGCCGACTGCAGCGCAATGCAACGCTCCGCTCGGGGCATCGCCCTCGGCATTTCGGCTTCGCTCACTTCGACTCAGTGCAGCGCAATATCGCTCCGCTCGGTACGGTGTCTCTCGATTGTCGAAGTCGGACCAAGGCAAATAGCCGGAGGACCATCCCTCGGGTCCCGCGGAGCTGGACGAAATGTCGAAGTGTGTGGATTTGTCGAACAAAAAAACCCGAACTCAAGGTTCTATTGCTCACCAACAGTAACCGGCATCGAGCCTCGCTTCGTTGGTTGTCACTGAAGAGTGTATAGAATGCCCAATGCCGGTGTTTCACCCTCAAGGGCCGCCCGAAGGACCGTGCTCTGACTAACGCCCAGTATCCTTCCTACCAACACCGCCGAGTATCCTCCCACTAGTGTCGTCAAATAGGCAAAAGCCGCACGAGCAGCTCGGTAATCTTCGCAATTTGATTTGAATCGGGTTAAATCTGTATGAAGATTGAATTCTGCTGAGCATGCCTGAACAAGCTTCGCTAAATGGCCGGGAATTCTCCTCAGGCGTTCTCTTTCCTTTTTCCGGCGATCCCACCTCTGTGCGGCAAGGCGAATCCACTGCCTTTCGGAGCGAAAGTATTTGTTTGGACCATTGGGTAAGGGTTCGGCTCGGTTTTCGGGTTCCTTCCAGGGATCGAACTCGGCGTCGTCAAATTCGAACAATTTTTGCAGGTACTCGTTTAGATAGTTTGCTTTGTTGCACGCACCCATTGTGAGTAGAGCTTTCATATACGCTACGTGCAGCCACTTATAAGGACAGTTTTCAGTGAACAGGTATTTATGACTGGTTCGGCGATAGTTCCGAAGCTCTTCGGGGCTATTGACTGTTCCCGATCTCACCGGGTTACGATGAACATAAACGACGAGTTGATAGAGATAATCAAGATCCCGAGTCGGCTTTGTTTTAGGGCGATCCCAGAAAAGATATCCTCTTCTGTGGTATTTCTTATTGTAATAGCGTGAATACATGGAGTTGATGCACTGCATCATTCGGGAGAAATCGTCTTTGTCGCCGGAGGGGCGCAAAATCAGGTGTAAATGATTTTCCTGGAAAGCGAAACCGTAGCACCGACACTGATGCTTAGGGAGGTAATGATCGAGGATTTCGAGCATTCTCGCGCAGTCTTCGTCGTCTCTGAATAACGAAAGGGAATCTATGCTATGCACCATGAAGTGATGTGCGTCCCCAATCATGTGTTTGCGAGGTTTTCGGGCCATGATTAAAAATCTCCTCTTGAATGTGATTGTTATCCCCTTCCGAGTGAATCGCTCAGCTTAGTTAGGCCTTACTCGACTGTAAAACCTGGATAAAAGATAGCAACACAGTTCAACCCGACAAAGCTTTTTCCGATAAACGGTACGAATCTCGGAGTGAGAGGCCGGTATTGGGGTTTGAAATGCCTAAACTAACGAGACATGAGAGGTCTCCTGGACCGCAAGGAGGTAAATTCCGGCAGCTCAAGAGAATGCAGCTCCGTCCCCCCCCCCGGCGCACATCACCCGTGGCCCGTCGACTCAGGGAGTTGAGATCGCCGACCATGAACCGAAGTGTACCCCGACCGACCGGGAGCGAGCAATGAGCAATGGAGGCAAAGAATTGTTCCATCCGCCGTTTGGTAACCCGGGATCACGTCAGCGCCCTCCGAAGATTATGGGTGATCTTCGGGTTCCTGTGCGGCTCCGTCCCCCGAGCCCCGCTGTTCGACAAATTCTCTCCAGTATTCTTTATAGGTTTATATGCTTTGAGCGACTGTTCTAACTTGTTTGGCGTCGTTTACCCTAAACCTATAACTTCTGCTAAAAACCAAATCTGTGTCGATGTGCTGGGAAGTAATTCGGCATACATATAAGCATCAGGAGGATTGCCGTGAAAACCCGCTTTGCGAAGTTGATTGTCTGTCTGGTTTTGTCTGTTTCGTATGTATTCTCGGAGAGGATTTTGCTCGAAGCAGAATCCATGCTTGATCAGGACGGCCGGGAACTTTACGAGATCTATCAAGGGCGGCGCATGCCGGCTCCCGTACCCCCGGGAGATGATGGCAGGAATGAATACGATAGAAATGAACGAGGGTGGTACATTAATCAGCAAATGATGGATGTTTACGGCTCTTCCTATATACTGGCTCACGGCATGGGGACACCGGTTCCCGACGTGCACGGAGAAATTGTCGTTTCAGAGGGCGGTAACTACCAGGTATTCGTTCTCACACGTGACTGGGCCATTCCGGAAGGAAGTGGTGCCGGTATTTTTGAGGTGCATATTGACGGTGAGCCCCTTGACAGTGTTTTCGGCAATGCAGGAGTTGAGGAATGGGTATGGCAGGACGGCGGTTCTGTTGGGCTGTCTCCGGGCACGTCGACTTTGTCACTTCATGACTTGACCGGATGGGAGGGAAGGTGCGATGCGGTGTTTCTTACCAATGAAGAGGGCTATTTCCCCCCTGTTGATTTCGATGAATTGATGACGCTGCGAAGATCTCTGATCAACACCGAGACCGCGATCGAGGTGGGGGATTTTGATATGGTCGTTATTGGTGGAGGTATCTCGGGATGCTGCGCCGCACTGTCGGCTTCGTACGCAGGGCTTAAAGTTGCCCTCATAAACGACCGTCCTCATTTCGGAGGCAATAACCTTATGGGGGTTCCGGTTGGGGCTCCGGAGGATGAATATCTTTTCCCGCGGAACATGGATTATACTCACCGGTATCATGAAAGGATTCATGAATATCGCTCATACAAAGATGAAAACGGCAACAGAGTTCCTTATACCCATCCCGAAGACCTGAAACTTTATCCAAATATCCACGTCATGGAGGTGGATATGAAGGATGCGCAAACTATCAGTGCGGTTGTCGGTACGCATACGGCCACCAACAAGCGATACCGATTCAGAGCGCCGCTGTTCGTCGATGCCACCGGAGATGGAACCGTAGGGTTTCACGCGGGCGCCGAATATCGAATGGGACGGGAATCGAAGGCGCAAACGGGGGAACCCGATGCTCCCGATGCTCCCGACAGCCAACATCTTCCCTTCTCAGTGTATTGGGACAGAGTTGATGAAAGCACGCCACAGCCCTGGCCCGATCTTCCGTGGTTTCACAAACCAATTTCATGTAATGGTGTACCGAAGGCAAATTACAGTAACCGTGAAGGTCATTTCGTGCACCCATTCAAGGGTCGGGAACTGATACGGGACCACATGTTTCAGAAGCAGTTTGGGGCCTGGGCCTGGGCGAAACATGATCCTGAAATGGGACCCCAACTCGTGAATACCCGAATGGAGTATACAACCCATCTTACTCTCCCGCGTGAAAGCCGTCGGATAATTGGAGATTATGTCTACAGCGAACTGGACATCATTGAGAAGAGAGCATTTCCGGATGGAGTTGTCATTGCCGGATATTGGCTCGATGCATTTCAGAAACCCAACAGAGATAAAACCCTTAACTGTAATTGGGAGGAAGGGACCGGATACGCCAAGGCCACAGCATCCGCTTACCAAGATTTATTGGCATCGGAGGGGCTCGCTAAGGTCGCGTTTCTATATGATTACCCGACGGAGATTCCGTACCGATGCTACTATTCAAAAGATATTGACAATTTGTTTCTCGGAGGAAGAAATATCAGTTGCACTCACATAGCCCACGGCAAACTCCGGATCCAGGGAACCACCGCGATGGCGGGGACAATGGTTGGACGAGCCGGATACCTTTGTCGATCCAAGGAGTCGTCACCGCGTGAAATTTATGAGAACCACTTTGACGAGCTGACAACAATTCTGGATAACCCGGACAATCTCCCTCCGGTGGAACACTGGTCCAGTGGGGTTCCACCCACAAACGCAAGCCTGGCCCGGTACAAACGCGTTCAGACTGAGGATTCGAATAGGATGAATGAGGTGTATTCGGTGACGGGACGCTTAATCGGACGCTTGGATGCCAAAGCACTGAACGCCGTGAGGACCACTTCGGGCAGAGGACATGGGATTTATCTGGTCAAGAATGCGAAGGGCAAAGCGCTGATGAAGCATTTTCGGTAAAGCGCTCGCCGTTGAGCGGAGGTTTTACAGGTCCCGACAATTTGTGTTGATGTAAAAACCCCGGATCCCGGCAGATGAATTGGCGCAACAAAACTGGATATACTTTCCAATCCAGACCCTTCTTATTCACCGCAGCTCGCTCTCGGTTGTCGGAATTTTGCTATAAAGCGCCTTGTGTTGGTATCTTGTGGGAGATTGCCCGGGAAAGGGCGATCTCCCGTATTCTTCCCTGGTTCACCCACCGGATCGCACGAGAAGACAAAAACGAAAAATACCTGGAGATAATTCTTGCGGTTTGATCGGTTACCGATCGGGCTCTGCGGAAAAAAGCAGGACCTTTGCTCCTTGATCTTCCTGCTTCGCCGGTTTAGTATCCAGGGAGATACCTTGAGCATTTTTCTAAGTTAAGATTGTGCAACAGCTTACTCAGAATGCCGTGAGTTGATTGCGAAACTTGGGCTAAGGCTTGAACGCATGGGATTCGCCGGTGCTATATTCCGGGATCGCTGTGGAAGAGCTGCTTTTTGATGGGTCCAATGTGACGTCGACTCGTAGAGTATCACCGGCGGTTACCCGTATCTGATCGGAATATGGAAGATACCCGGATCGCATAAGCAACAATGAATAGGACGAGGGTCTCAATTCGACAAACGAAATGCTCGAAGAGTTCCCCACTTTGTCACCGTTGAGGTAAATATCGGCCGGTGGGGTGGCGTCCACGGAGACATATCCCAAACGGTCAAGAGCAACCGTGAGAAGCTGCGTGGTTCCGTAGATCATATAGAGATCAAGGGTATCCCCAAGATAGCCGGGGGCCTCGGCACGCACCACATGGTCTCCGGGATCGAGTTCCACACCACGGGAAAGCGCTCTGTTTGTGTATTCTTTGCCGTCGATAGTCACCGTAGCTCGACCTGGGAAAACCTCCATTCGGACCATTGTCGAGACTTTGTCGGGGGGAGACGACTTGCGGGCTGTCTTTCCTTGAGAAATGGCAGACCGTGTTGTGTTCCGACTCCGTGATGGGATTCTCTCCGGCGACCGGGAAACCGTGTCGCTCTGAGATTCGGATAACTCGGAATTCCTGGGCGCCACGGCAAGTTCTTGCGTTATAGTAGTTGTTCTCAAGTAATAAACGCCGGCTCCAAGAGCCACAACCAGAAGTGCGACAATCACCGATAGTGCAAAGACCAGGACGGAGTTGCCGGCATCCTTGTTGTTATCAACCGTAGCGTTTCCCGCCTCTTCGTTTTGCGCCGGGGGCGAGTTTTCAATTGACGGTGAAGCGATAGCTCGATACACATTGTCAACTTCTGGAATATTCCCAACGAACTCTTTGCTTCGTGAGATCTGTGAATGAGCCGTTTCTCTATCGTCTTTGAAAAGTGCAGATTCGGCTGAGCGAATATAATAGTGACCGAGAAGTCCTCGAATCCGGTTCATCGCCTCGGTGTCCTGACGCACGTATGCGGCCACTGCCATTGTTGTGTCGGGTATGCGCATGTCCAGGAACATTTTTTGAAGCAACTCTATGGCCGGATTAAAGGTATCCGGACGTTCTTCGGGTTTTTTGCGCAAAAAATGATGCACCAGATCGGCCAACTCCGGCGGGGTAGTCGGCGCAACCGCTCGCAGAGGAGGAGGTTCTTCATCGTGGATCTTGTGAAGAACTTCGATAGCTCGTCGACCGGGAAACGGATACTCTCCGGACAGAATCCAATACAGGAGAATACCAACTGAAAACATATCGCTGCGGAATGTTGCGCTGTCGATGCCTTCGGCGTGTTCGGGAGACATGAACAGGGGAGTCCCCATAATGAGATTGGTAGTGGTATCGCCTGCTTTTCGATCGACGGCACCGGCAAGCCCGAAATCTACCACCTTAACCGATCCCTCCTGCGAAACCAGGATATTGTCCGGTTTTACGTCCCGATGAGCAACGCTGTTTTTGTGGGCGTGGCGAAGCCCGCGAATCGCTTTGAGAGCCACCATGAGTCCGATCTCATGAGGCAAACCTCCGTTTACCAGGTCCATTAACGTTACTCCATTCACGTATTCCATGCAAATGAAAAACGCTCCGGAGTCGGGGCCGAAATCGAATACGCGGATGATATTGTCGTGTGAAAGAGATGCCGCCGCGCGGGCTTCATTCTCAAATCGCCGCACCTGCTCTGGACTACCGACCAGTCTGGGGGACAGCGCTTTCAGTATCACCCGGCGATGGAGAGATTTCTGAATGGCAACGAATACCTTGCCCATGCCGCCATGGCCAATCTCCTTCAAATCGGTATAGTCATGTATTGAGAAAGCCACAGTTATTCGATCTCCACCTAGAGCGTTTAACCGCTTGAATGAGCGGCAAAAGGCGTTACTTAACCCAAGTTTCGCAGTCGAGAGCGTGCAACAGCTTACGCAGAATGCCGTGAGTTGATTGCGAAACTTGGGTTAGAGCACAATTGCATAATTACCTTATGCGATTCCCCGGAAACTTAGTCCGTGGATGGAATCCGTTCCGGCGAGAGGATGCGTTGGCAGGAATCACCAGCCATTTCAAAGTAGTTGTTAAGCATTCAGTCGGGGTACGGCCGAATGCGTGTAATCTCCAGGGGAATGATGAGAAACCGCAGTTTGGGTGTGTCGTGTTAGAGGTAGCGAATGGGATAGCTGGAACACTATATCTATTATAGAATAGAAAAATACATGTTGTGTAGGAAATGCGGGAATACCCCGATTCATAGGATGAACAATACAACCGGATCACGGTGAATGTCGGATATGGGAGTTGCCCCGGAAGATGTTCGGCTCAAGTATTATTTTCCAGCAATGATATTAGCCCAGGTTTCGCAGTCGAGAACTGCCGTAACGAGCGGAACGATGTATTGCGCTGCACTGCGCTGCACTGCGCTGCACTGCGCTGCACTGCGCTGCACTGAGCGGTGTCGAAGTGAGCGGTGTCAAAGTGAGCGGTGTCGAAGTGAGCGGTGTCGAAGTGAGCGATGTCGAAATGCCGAGGGGCGATGTCCCGAGCGGAGCGTTGTGTTGAGCGAAGCGCTGCATTGAGATAGTATGTTAAGAAGGTGGCATTTAACGGAGCACTCTCGTATGTTGAA
>CAYFVL010000278.1:0-7693 GCA_964346405.1 uncultured Fibrobacterota bacterium | reverse complement strand
GGTGGATTTCATCTGCGTCGTCTTTAACCCAAGCTTCCCAGCCAACTCACGGCATTCTGCGTAAGCCGACACGGCCAATGCGTTCCCGAATCGAATGGTTTGGGCGACGAAACAAGCGATCTCGTTGGAACTTTGAAAGCACAAAAGGAATGGTGATGGAAGAAAAGAAACTCACAATCGGTGGAAAAAGTTTTCCGGTATACGAGCTTAATACTCTTGTAATTGGTACCGGTGCGGCCTCACTCAACTGCGCGGACAGACTTCATCAGCTCGGATGCAAAGATCTCGCAATTGTAACCGAAAAAGTCGGCGGAGGAACATCGTACAATACCGGCTCGGACAAACAGACCTACTACAAAATGTCCGTTTTCGGTAAGGAGCCGGACTCTCCGTATGAAATGGCCAAGTCGCTATTCGACGGCGGCGGCATGCACGGAGACCTGGCACTTATCGAATCGGTGGGCTCGGCGGAAGGGTTTTACCATCTGGTTTCAATCGGAGTTCCATTCCCCCATAATCATCTGGGTGGATTCGTGGGATACAAAACCGACCATGACCCTCGACAACGTGCCACATCGGCAGGCCCATGGACATCGAACCAGATGGTTTCCTGCCTGCTCGCGGAAGTAAAACGTCGGAATATCAAGATCTTCGATGAACACGATATCGTCTCACTTATCGTTGAAGGCGACAGGGTAATGGGATGTGTAGCCGTCGATAAAAATCGTGTTTCCGAGGATACCCGCGGCATCGTGGTATTCAAAGCGGAAAACGTAGTGTTCGGGGTCGGTGGTCCAGGGGGTATTTTCAAAACCTCCGTCTACCCGAAAGTGCACCTGGGGGCGATTGGACTTGCTCTCGAGGTCGGTGCGGAGGCCGCGAACCTGACTGAATCGCAGTTCGGTCTCGCATCAACCAAATTCCGTTGGAACGTGTCCGGCACCTACCAGCAGGTGATACCGAGATATATCAGCACCAACCAGAACGGAACCGATGAAAAGGAGTTCCTCAACGAATTTTTCCCAGATATGGGGACACTCGCTTCGGACATTTTCCTTAAAGGATACCAGTGGCCCTTTGATCCTCGAAAGATAGCCGATTACGGCTCTTCCCTGGTAGACGTACTGGTGTATGTAGAGACTGTAATCAAGGGTCGTCGGGTTTATATGGACTTTCGCAAAAATCCGGAAGGTGGAGACGGAGTGGAACCCTTCACTTTCGATTGCCTTAGTCCCGAGGCACACACCTATCTGAAAAACTCGGATGCTCTTTTCGGCACTCCCATCGAGCGCCTGACCAAAATGAATTCCATGGCTATCGATCTCTACAAGCAGAACGGAATCGATCTCTATACAGAACCGCTCGAGGTTGCCGTCTGCGCTCAGCACAACAACGGCGGTCTGGCCGCGGACAAATGGTGGGAATCCACGACTATCAAGCACCTCTTCCCTGTCGGTGAGGTCAATGGCTCGCATGGAGTGTACCGTCCCGGAGGTTCGGCACTGAATTCCGGACAGATAGGTTCCCTGCGGGCGGCGCTGAAAATCGCCAACAAATATAAAGAGAATACCGTATCCTTCGATGCGTTTTCCAAAGCGGCCGGTGAGGGCGTCGAGAAGATGCTTTCCATTATAACCGAGCTTCGAGCGACCGGTAAAAAAATCTCTTCAAAAGAATATCGTGCTGAGTTTCAGCAGCGGATGACCAATTCGGGATCACATATTCGAAAGCTCGAGGATGTCGTTAAAGCACTCGAAGAAGCATACGACCAGATCTCCCGTTTTGATCGGGTAGGCGCGTCTTCCGACTCCGATATTGCCGATGCGCTTGCGGATCGCCATCTGGTCATTGCCCATGCCGCATATCTTCAGGCGATAAAGAAGTACCTTGAAGAAAACGGGGTAAGCCGTGGGTCGTACCTGGTGATGGATTCGAATGGAACGAACGTGTGTGACAAACTCGGCGAAGAATGGCGTCATCGGGATACGGCGGATCACCTCAAAGAAAAAGTCCTGGTGACCAGAAAGAGCGACGATGGATCGTTTGAGAGCGAGTTCATCGACAGGCGGCCTATCCCCGAAGAGGAATTCTGGTTCGAGAATGTTTGGGGGGCCTATCTGGAGGGGAAAGTATTCGATAAGTAGTGTCGATACGTAAACCTCAAAAAACGGACATTGAACGGGTAATTTTCGGACAGACGCCAAATAAACAGGTTTTTCCAGTCCGGTCGGGCGCACTCCGCGCCCGACAACGGAACACGTCTGGTTCTCGGCAAAAAGGTAACGCGAATACTTTGAAGACCGTACTTCTTGTAAGTGTCAATCGATGCGACGACCCCTATCCGGTCTTCCCCCTGGGTTTGTCGTATATTGCGGCCGCTGTGCGCAAAGCCGGGTATCACCCGATTGTTCACGACATGAAAATCGATCCCGACGGACTGGAGATAACCGTTCGGGAGAGCAATCCCGAGGTGGTCGGTCTATCCTTACGTAATATCGATAATGTCGATATGCTCCACCAGATCCGATATGACTCCGAACTGATATCGGTAATCGAAAGAATCAGATCAGTCTGTGGTGCGCCTATCGTACTGGGTGGGAGTGGGTTTTCCCTGTTTCCCCGGCAACTGTTGTCTTCCTCCCGGGCAGATTACGGTATTGTCGGTGCGGGAGAAACCTCATTGGTTCGGTTGCTCGATGCGATCTCGTCGGGAACTACGCCTTTGGGTATTCCCGGGCTGGTCCGTAGAAGTTCCGATGAAATCATTGTCACGGATCAGCGAAATGATTCCGATGCACTTGTGGTGCAACCCGAGAGATCCGCGTCGGCGGCGGAATTCTACTCATCCCTCGGAGGAATGCTCAACATACAAACACAGCGGGGATGTGCCTATCGATGCGGGTACTGCACGTATCCACTCATTGAAGGACGGGCATTTCGACGGTTTCCCCCTGAAAAGGTCTGTGATGATATAGAGCGTGTAATTTCGGTGGGGGCAAAATATTTTTTCATAGTCGATTCGGTTTTCAACACCTCGGAATCACACGTGGTTGCCGTTTGTGAGGAAATTTTGAACCGGAATATCGACATACAGTGGGGGTGCTTCCTCCGTCCACGGAATATCACTCGTGCCACAATGGAGTTGATGGCTCGTGCGGGGTTGACTCACATCGAATTCGGAACCGACTCCCTGAGTGACGCCGTGTTGGATGCATACGGAAAAGACTTTACCTTCGAGGATGTATACAACACAAGCAGCCTTGCGAAGCGCGCTAAAATCAGCCATGCCCATTTCCTGATTCTGGGCGGTCCCGAAGAGAACCCGGCCACGATCGACGAGGCCCTTGCGAATGCCGAACGGATTTCAAGGACTGTATTTTTCCCGTTTTCCGGAATGCGAATTTATCCGGGAACCGATCTTTACAACAGGGCGCTGACGGAAGGGGTTATCACTTCCGAATCAGACCTGCTTCGCCCTGTTTTCTATTTCTCCCCATACATCACCTTTGAATGGCTGGAGTCACGAATGAAGAAATTCCGCGCCAAAAAGCCGAACTGGGTCTACGGAGGCCCTTCACCCGAACTCCGAAAAGTCATGTTGGGGCTTCGCTCGAAAGGGGTCACGGGTCCCCTGTGGGAGTTTCAGATACGATAGCGTTTTTGTCCGAAATGGAATGCATGCATGTATGTGGAGGAACGAAAGCACGAACGCAGTGATGAACCGACTTCCACCTCGCCCGTTATTTGCTCGGGTTGGACATTTGTATGAAGATAATCCTTTTTCAGCCCACTCCCAAAACCGCGATATCCACGGTTTCACAACTTGCGGTTCGCCTGCCGCCCATTGGTTTGGCCTCGATTGCAGCGGTTCTTCGTGAAGCGGGTCACAGCGTTGGGATTGTGGACGCCAATCTTGCTCCCCTGGTATCCAACCACGAATGGGCCCAACGCGTGGCGTCTCAGAATCCTGATTTCGTCGGGTTCTCCGCAATAACACCGACCTTTCTCAACGCGTGGGATATCTGCCGACGGCTAAAGCAGAAGAGTGATGCGATCCGGACGGTTTTCGGTGGAGTTCATGTTTCGTGGGGACGAGACCGCATTCTTAGCGACTTTGATTCTATCGACTACGTTCTTGCCGGCGAAGGCGAATACACGTTTCTTCAGTTAGTGGAAAGTACTCGCCCCGAAGAGATCGAGGGGTGCTGTTTTCGTGACGTAACCGAACTGCGAAGCGGGCCGGAGCAAACCAGTCTTTGCACAATGGACGACCTGCCGTTTCCGGCCTACGACCTTATCGAGGATTTCCCGAAACGCTACTATATGCCACTTTTCAGTTACCCGAAGCATCCGGGCGCCGGCATTGTTTCTTCACGGGGATGTGTCTATAACTGCAGCTATTGCGATCGTTCGGTATTTCGGAAGAGTTTCCGGTGGAATTCCCCTGAGTATACCTTCGAACTCATAAAAAAGCTGAACACCGACTTCGGAATCCGGCATATCATGTTCTACGACGACCTGTTCACTCTTAACCGCAAACGGGTAGCCCGACTCTGCGGCCTTCTCCGAAACGCGCGACTCAAAATGTCGTTCAACTGCATAGTACGCATAGGCCATATCGACGAAGAACTCATCCGGGAACTCAAATCCGCCGGGTGCTGGATGGTACATGTAGGGATCGAATCCGGAGACCAGGAAATTCTGGACGGCCATAAAGAGGGATTGCGTCTTGCCGACATAGAGCGTGATGTACATCGTCTCCACAAAGAAGGCTTGTGGGTCAAGGGCCTGTTCATGACAGGCTTCCCGGGAGAGACGGAAAACTCAATACTGCGTACTATACAATTTGCGAAAGCGTTACCGCTCAAGGATATCAACGTAACCGCCTTTACTCCGTATCCCGGCGCTCCAATATACCAGGACATAAATGTTCTGGGAGAATTCACCGAAAACTGGGATCGCATGGACTGCATGGATTTTGTTTTTGTTAACAAAGAAATTGGTTCTCGGGAAAAGCTGGAAGCGTACCAGCGCAGGTTTATCAGTGAATTCTATCAGCGGCCGTTTATGCGAAAAGTGTATCGAAAAATGGTGGTACAAAGCCCCCATAGCTGGTGGCGCCTTTTATCCGGCGCTCCGCAGTTTGCGAAGTATGCTTTGAAATTGAATCGTTAACTAACCCAGGTTTCGCAGCCAAGAAACGCGGTACCGAGCCATGTATTGCGCTGCACTGAGCAATATTCCGAAAGGAACTACTCCGCGATTTCGGCGGGGAATGTCTGTTTACGACTCCTGCGGCGAGCCATGGAGTCAATCCAGAGAACAAGCCCGAACCCAAGCAACCCCAGAACAACGGCAAGCATGCTCTGGGGTCGAGCGAGGTATTCGAGGGTGGGAAAAAACGGCCTGGTGCCGACCAGTTTCTCTTTACCACTAGCCATAATCTCAAAGGTAGGATTCTGAAACGGGAAAATCGCCCATAGAGAAGCAATAAGAAGCCCCGTCATTGCCATTGTCGTGCGTCTGGGGAACCTGTCCATTACCCAGGAGAGCAGTCGAGCGAATGTGACCAATCCGACAACCGCGCCCAATCCGAATGGGACTATGACAAAACTCAAATTATGCACAAAAGACATGTCGTTGCTGAGAGTGACGGCTTCCCATACGAAATTGTACTTTCGAAGCAACAAAAGTATGAACGAACCGGAAATTCCCGGTAGAATCCATGCACATACCACCACGGCGCCGCTGAGCACCATAAACCATGGGGCTGTTGGAGTTTCGGCCCGAAGCCCGGCCACCACCAGGCCACCTGCCACCAGGCCTCCAAGATAGGCAAAGACGCCCTTTATTCCGGGAACACCGCTTTCCCGCGCCAGCATAACGATACTCGCGAGGATCAGACCGAAAAAGAGCCCGCGCATGGGTTCGGGATAGGTATGAAGCAACGATGGCAGAGGGATGACCTTTGTAAAGAGGAGTACCCCAAGCACCTGGCCCGAGAAAATCATAAGAAGAAACTGCCAGTGAATGTGCCGGAAAAACTCCCCGAAGCGAAGCCCGAGAGCAAAGCGTCCTGCCTGCAGATCAAAGGAATGGATCGCATCAACCAGCCGTTTCAGCACTCCCGTAATGAGTGCGATTGTTCCCCCCGAGACGCCGGGAACGACCTCGGCTACTCCCATGGCGACGCCACGCCACAACAAACGAGGAAACTCCCTGAACGACGCCGACTCCGAGTGAATCCGCCCGGATTCGTTATTGCTCACCTGACCCATTTTTCCCCTCATTGATTACTGAAAGTCACGAACAGGATTCTCTCCGCCGAACTGGAACGAAGCCTTTTCATCGGGCTCTTGTCCGGCCTCGGCACACAGAACTCATCCTCAATCCGTGCCGAATAGACCAAAAATACCTTCGCCCACGCCGAAAGGCACGGAATGTAAGGGACACTCCTTGGTTGGAGGAATAACTTACGCGGGTATCGGAGCCGAATCACGGCAATCTGTGCAAACCGCCGCATAAGAGGAAAGTTTGGGAACAAAAGGAACCGTGGGAAAGGCCGTCCGGATGTATCTCAGGGAAGCATCCGGTGCGACCCCAAAAGGTATACCGTCAGGAATTCGCCGCCGACAGATCTTCCTTATTCATGGTGCGACGAGATCTGATAAATTCCCTCGCCTCCTCGACTTTATCCCAAACATTGCACATCAATGCGCCTCTCACAATACCGTCTTTCATATAATAGATTGTACCCATTTCGTCTTCCTTCTGCCAAATCGATACAGTTTCCAGCTTCGGGTTGATTTCTCCGACCGCCTCATACCCGAAATCGAAAAGATCGGAGAAGAAGTAGGGCATGTAATCGTACTTCCGGTCGGCCCCGGCCATGCATTCGCCGGCATACTTCCCCTGATTGAGCGCATTGTCCCAGTGTTCGACACGCATCGATGTGTTCAGACCGGAGAATTTGAACCGGGCATTGTCTCCGGCCGCAAAGATCGATGGATTGGAGCTGCGGAGGTACTCGTCTACGACAATGCCGTCCTCGACCTCGAGTCCTGCCGATTCGGCAAGTTCCACGCCGGGAGCAATGCCGATACCTGCGACCACTATGTCCGCCTCGATCCGTTTCCCGCCCGAGGTCTCAACCACGTATCGACCGTCTTCCTGTTTGATGCCATTTGGCCGGTCCCGCGTAATGACCCGGACGCCTTTCTCTTCGTACTTCCGGACGACCGTTTCACCCAATCCCCGGGGAAAAACCCGGGCACACAGCCACGATTCGGGAAAAACAATGGAGGTTTCCAGGTTTTGGCGATTGAGCGCGGCCGCAATTTCGCTGCCGATAAAGCCTCCCCCTATCACAATTGCGGATTTCGCGTCGGCGGCGGCCTTTCTCAGCGATGTGTAGTCGTCCATGTACCGGTAGTACGATACATCCGGCAGATCACCTCCCGGAATCGGTAACCGGCGAGGAGTTCCGCCCGTAGCCAACAAAAGCGTATCATATGTGTAGCTTAACCCATTCTCATCTTCGACCCTTTTTTCCGAAGAATTCACGGTGATGATTTTTGTACCGAGTTTCAGTTCAACATCGTTCTCCCGATAGAACGACTCATCCTCGACAACAATATCCGACGTTTTCTTCGTTCCGAACCACAGACTCTTGGTAAGCGGCGGCCGGTGGTAT
>CAYFVL010000277.1:0-7730 GCA_964346405.1 uncultured Fibrobacterota bacterium | reverse complement strand
CGCGCGCCGGCTTACGCAGAATGCCGTGAGTTGGTTGCGAAACTTGGGCTAGGCGAAACCGGAAGGAAAACCTATGAAAAGAGTCGGTGCTCATGTCTCGATCGCCGGCGGGGTCCAGAATGCTCCCCTCCATGCCCGTCAAATTGGTGCGAACGCATTCGCCATGTTCACCAAAAACCAGCGACAGTGGAAAGCACCGGTATACAAGCCCGAAACGATCGAGGCATTCAAGTTCAATCTGGAGGAGTGCGGTTTCACGCCGGAACAGGTGCTGCCCCATGATGCGTACCTGATAAACATCGGTAGTCCCAGGCCAAACATACGCCATGCCTCCCTGGCAGCCTTCATCGACGAACTCGATAGATGTCGGCTCCTTGGACTCGAGTATCTCAATATGCATCCCGGAAGTCATGTCAAGATGGTTTCGGAAGAGGAGTGTCTGGACACCATCGTCAAAGGAATTAACGAAGCGTTCGAGGTGGTTCCGGACGTGACCGTCGTGCTCGAAAACACGGCGGGGCAAGGAAGCAATGTGGGGTATAAATTCGAGCACCTCGCGTACATTATCCAGAACGTTCGAGATCAATCCCGCATGGGTGTTTGCCTGGACACCTGCCATACCTTTGCGGCCGGCTATGATATTCGCACACCGGCTTCATTCAATACGGTTCTGCTGGAATTCGATTCAATAGTCGGTCTTGAATATCTGAAGGGCATTCACCTGAACGATTCCAAAACCGCCTTTGCCGGCCGTGTGGATCGTCACCAGAGTATCGGCGAGGGGACCATAGGCCTGGAAACTTTCAAATTCATCATGAATGATCCCCGATTCGATGAACTCCCCATGATCCTCGAAACTATCGACGAATCGAAATGGCCGGAGGAGATTCTCATGCTGTATGAGATGATTGAATAGGGAACTCTTCTGGGACTTGGCGAAGATGCGGACGGTCGCAATCAACGCCTCTCACCTCGACCAGGGAACCTATGCTCCAAAGGTTTTCTCAGAACGAATACGAAAACGCTCTCTTTTTCCGTGCTGAAAAAGAATACCTTGACCCAAAATAATCGGTTGTGAATGAGATAATCGCACAGGTCTGGCGAAGGCTTGTGCGGTCTGCGGTAAAAAAATCGACAAGTTCAGATTTGTATATCGGCTTTTCAGCCGGGCATAATACCAAAACCGTCAACGGCAAACTTCACCCCGAACAAAATCAGAGCAATACCGGATATCAGAGGCACGGCTTTCAGGTATCGTCCACCGAGAAACCTTCCACCCAGGTGCGAAGAGGCCGAAAGAAAATAAAGCCAGACGAAATCACACAACCAGTGCACGATTGCGAATGCCGCCATTCCGGCGAATCCAAACTCGAACGCCTGAACAGTCAGGGCGCCGCCGATGGTGATCCACCAGAGAAGAAAATAGGGATTTCCGGCGCTCAACGCTATCCCGGCCACAGTCGGTGATCGCGCCGGGAAGGATGCGACACCATCGCCCCATGTATGGCCCCGCATATCGGCCAGGAACCCCACGCCCATGTACAACAGCATTCCGGCGCCCAGCAGGTGAAGTGTCGATCGGATACCCGGTCCTTCCAAAAACCCTGAGAGTCCGTAGAAAACCACCACCATCAAAGGGATTTCGATCACTGCATGGCCAAATGCCATGAAAGCACCGGCATGCGGCGACTTCATTCCCTTCCCCACGGTCACCGCGCTCATTGGTCCGGGGGCCATTACACCAGACAATGAAATTATGGCTGCTTGAGCTAAAAATGCCGCCAAACCGGGTATATTCATCGCGAAATCCCCAGACAGTCTTCGATAGGTCCCAATCAAAGTTTCAAATCCTCAACACGACTTCGACAGTCGGGTCAAGTGGAAATCTGTTCTGTTCATGAGGTATCTTAATAAAGAGAACAACATCAAAATACCATTTTCAAGGAGTCCTAATCCATGTCGGCTATCGTATACGCAACCTCGGATGTCTTCGTTCGCTATCTACTGGGAGCAGAACATAATCAAGACCTGCTTCTCTCATTTTTGAATGCGGTTCAGGAAGCCTCCAAATTTCCTCATTTGGTCTCTGTAACGATAAAGAACCCTTTCAATCTGCGAAGCATTCGCTTCGATAAAGAGACCTGTCTGGACATAAAAGCCTCGGACGAGGCCCGGCGTACCTATGATGTCGAGGTGCAGAATCATGTGGAAGGTTTTTCGGCGGGACGAACACTCTACTACTGGTCTAAACTCTATTCGGGACAACTGAAGCATTCTCATGCGTATTGGCGCTTGAATCCCGTAATCTGTATAAATGTTCTGAACTTTGTTTTTTTCCCCGATATTGAGCGGTACCATACCTGTTATATTCTTCGCGAAAAGGATGATCCCGAATTACTTCTTTGCGATCATCTGCAGCTTCATTTCCTCGAAGCAGTAAAACAGGACGGCACATTGGACACAGAGCTGGACCGATGGATATATTTCTTCAGACATGGGCATGAAATGGAGGATACAACAATGCGGATTCTCATTAAAGACGATCCAAGTATCAGGCAGGCAATGGAAGAATACGAAAAGTTCACTCAGGATGAAGAGCTGGTTGCGGCACATGAAGCGCGGGAGAAATACCTTCACGATGAAGTCTCCAGAGTCGAAGACGCCGAAGCCGCCGGTATGGCCAGAGGGATTGCCAGAGGGATTGCCAAGGGCATGGAGAAGGGCATGGAGAAAGGCATGGAGAAAGGCATGGAGAAGGGCATGGAGAAGGGGATTGCCCAAGGACAGACCGAAACAAAAACGGAAATTGCGAAACGACTCAAGAACCGTGGGTTCTCCCGCGACGAGATTCAAGAACTGACCGGTTTGAGCCGGGAAGAAATCGAAAAGCTGTAAGATTTTGCCCTGACGAGAGCCTGCCTGCACTCTTCAGCCCCGGGCAATATCACGGGTGAGCATGTTCTTCGCCCGGGGCAAATACCTGCTTTCACACCAAACATTCCAACACGAATTGAACTACTACGCCTCTCCGGATGTGTACTTACGGATAATCGACCCGATGCCTTCATTTACCCGGCAGTTTTTGAAGGCAAACCCCGATAATACACGGTCGAGTTCGATCTCGAAAAGATTCTTGAAGCATTTGACATATTCCGGCTGCAGCAATGCAGCGGCATATCCCGAAAAAACGGTTTGCGAGAAATACTTCCGATTCAGCTTAGTCTCAATGTTGCGGTCAGCGATTACTTCCTCTAATAGATCGGCAAGCTCAGCGGCCTTTTTTCCTGCCTTAGTCTCCGGCAACCACTCCTGCCAGTGATCGCATCGAAGCAGTCGTTTGGCGGAAAGGACCTCTTTGATTCGCTCCAGATACTCACACTCGGGATCGAGCGTAACCCAGCCCATAACCCCAACGTCTTTGTATGTCCAAGTCGTCCAATGCACTCCGGTTTCTTCAAAAACCGATATTTCGTCGTCCAGAGCCCGTAAGCGATCCGGTACTTCTTCCGACGGACCGTTATACACCGATCCGAACTCCCCCACCCACAATGGAACGGAATGACGTCGAGAGAACTGAATGCCTTGTTGTTTCTCGAAAAACCTTTTCTGCCTTTCGCGATTCCATCCTTGTTCCTCATTGGGATACGCTCCGGGACCAAATCCTTGTGACGTGTAGTGGTGACAGGAATACACCAGGTTGTCGTCAAACGGCTCGTCGAATCCCTCAAAGCGGGTCGAATACAAATCTCCCTCGAGGAAAACTATATGCTTGGAATCAACCGACCTGATTGATTTGACCACCGATCTATACAGCCTGTTAATCATATCCCAGTCGGTCGCATAATTGGAGTCATAGAATCCTCGCGGATTCCCGGTAACCGGCTCGTTCATTACATTGTAGCCCGCAATGACCGACTCGCCCTTGTAATGGTGGGCCAATTCCCGCCATAAACGAATCCACCGATCCTGAAAATGAGCATGACGCCAGAACAGAGAGTGCCGCGAGGCATTATCGCTGTGCCAGTCGGGGTTCTGCCACCCCTGTACTGCATGAAGGTCGAAAATGACGTATATACCATGTTTTTCACACAAAGAGACAGCCTCCTCCAACCGCTTGAACCCCGAAGCGTTGTATTCCGCCGACCGAAGATCGTCTTCAAAGTGGCGATAATTCAGAGGCAGGCGAAGCACGTTTACCCCCGCCCGTTTCATGAACACGATATCGTCTTCGGTAAGAAAATGGTCAAGTAACCGATCAAAGAAGAATTTGGCCTTCGCGGGACCGAGAATCTCAGCGGCCACCCAACGCAGCTCGTGCTCGGAGCCTGGATAGCCGTTGATAAAATTCTCCATATTCATCCAACCGCCCAGGCAAGTGCCGCGCAGCCGAACTTCCGCTCCACTCTCATTCACAATTCTTCCATCTCTTACCTGCAGGAAGTCAATCTTCATGTATTCCCCCATCTACAATGCCGTTTCTGATCAAAGCTTCCGTACACCAGAAGCGGTTATATCCCCGGAAAGTTAACCCGATAGACAATTTCGAGCCGATCCCGGCTGCGAAACTTGGGTAACTCCGACTTCTTGAAAATAGACAGAACAATCACATACGCGCAACTGCATCAGATTTTTCATCAAATGCGTGGCGGCGATTATGCCGGATGAATTCCCGATGGTAGCGTTCGAGCCGAGTGCGCGAGAGGTGTCCCTCCATAATGAAATATTCCCCAACGGGCGAGGAATACCGGCGCTGTTCATTTAACAATGAGGTCAACTGTCGCTCTGAGAGATATCCTCGCCGGATGGCAATTTCGCCGAAACAGTCTCCGGCGGGCAGGTAGAAGAGTATTTCGGCAAAATCGGAAGAAAGAAGGAAGTCTTTTTCCATGGCGAGCCTGCCAATCAATGGTCGGCGGGAGCGCTGCCATTCCAGAGCACGACGCACGCTCTCAAGAGGAATAGTACCTTTGTAGAACAGGAAACTCCCGAATCGCAAACGATTTCTTCCGGTTTGTCCCCGAAAATAGGTCTTCGTATCGGGTAGTTTCACGGTATTATTCGTGACCTCAAGTGTATCCGGATGTGACACTTTCACGTCGGCACTACCATTGCAGGCAATGTAAGTACTGAGGACCGCACGCGCATGCGTAAGCTTTTTCAGACTTGCGGCACCGGCGCGATCCATCTTTGCACCTTCGGACTTTGAGTCCGGTATATGCCGCTCAACGTTTTTGTTGAACGCGACAGTAACGTCTAAAGAATGGAGAGCATTGACAATACCTCGCGCTATCCCCATCCTCGTGTTGAACAATATGCAACAGGCCGAGAGCACATCGTCGGGAATGTTGGTTCGTTTTCTTTCGGTCATACGCGACGCCGACACTGTTCCGGACCGATTTGGCGCCCCGTTACCATAAGGTAGCACACACGATCAGGCAATCCCGTCATCTTGAACAAAAGACATAAATGTGTCATTCTTATCAAACTCAAGAATAAATTCGGTTTCAACAGTATCAAGTCTGTCCTCACATAGAGAAATGTCGGCCTTCTCGAAGATTTCCCAGATTTGTGGTGACGGCTCCGGAGGTGTTAGCCGTCCCGAGTTGCCGATACCGGTGCGATGGCACAAAGCATCAGAGAGTGAGATTATGGCCACAAGGATCGGATCAACAGTTGCATCCTGAGGGTTGTGATGATGATAAATGGATTCCGAAATCATCGACGGTAGTTTCCACTTGTCCGCAAGCCATCCTCCAACCATACCATGCCCTGCACCAATGACTGCGCCTTCAGCCTCTTCCAGCGACTCTCCTTTTGTACCGACACGCGTCATTATTTCAAGGAATTCATCATGCGCATACTGGCTGAGTACTATTTTCCCGATATCATGAAGCAGTCCCGCAACGAATGCTTCGCTCGTCTTTTCGGGATGATAAGCAGATGCGATCGTCTTCCCCGCGATTCCACACCCAATCGAATGTTCCCAGAAACGAGTCGGATCGAACGCATACACAGGCTCGGCCTCTTTAAACATGTCAAAAACCGACAGTGATAATCCAAGATCCTTAACGGCATTGAAGCCCATTACCACAATCGCGGTGTTTACGGTTGCTATTTCCCGCGAAAAACCATAATATGCGGAATTCGCCATCTTCAAGATTCTGGCCGTGAGCGATTGATCACTTGAGATCAGACGGGCTAGTGCGGATGTCGTGGTTTTGGGGCTGTCGACTAGACGTATCATTTTTGAGACCACAGTGGGCAACGTTGGAAGTCCCAAAATCCCCTCGGCGATCCTTTTGATCCGCCGAGCACTCGATGATTGCATTTCTATAGCCATTGATTCTCTCGAAAACAGACCTGTATCAGCTTGAATGTCTAGACGCTCAAATCTACAAACAGCCCCTCATCTCCCCGATCGAACTGATCACGGTCTCGTGGTCTGGTCTTCTTTCTGCGTTTCTTCTTCTTGAAAAACACCTTCTTCCGGTGCTCCGGATCCACGTTTTTCCCTTCCGTGCCGTCAGGCTCCACCGGCATTCGACTGCGATGCATCCATTCGTCATGAGAGGCTCGCTCGGTCTGGTCCTGATGAGCAACCGGAGAACGATGCGACTCCTGTTGTTGACGTTCCACCTGCGTCAACTGATGCACGGAAGCACGGAGATTGAACCCGTCACTCATGGGGTGAGACTCCAGTCATACAGCTCGGTTTCTTGGGAGACACTCGCGGTCTTTTGCGTACGGGAACCCTCTTCAACCGCAAAACCAGCTCCGGATTACGCATTTATGCGCTGCAACAACCGAGAGCGAAGCTTCAGAATTGCCTTTGAATGTATCTGACTGACACGCGATTCGGAGATGCCGAGAACCACACCGATTTCCTTTAATGTAAGCTCTTCGTAATGGTAGAGAGCCACCACCAGTTTTTCCTTCTCCGGCAAATTGGAAATCGTATCCTTTAGAATATTCTTCACTTCCATAAAACCCAGTTGCTTTAGCGGGTTATCACTGCCGGGATCTTCGATTGTATCGATCAATCTGATTTCTTTCGAATCCGCTCCACGTTCCGGCATGCTTTCTTCGAGCGACACAATGGTAGTGGGAGCGATATCCGACAAGAGGCCCTCATATTCCTCGATTTCAATTCCCAATTCCTCGCAGACCTCGTCGTCATACGGCATTCTGCCCAATCGGTTCTCGAGTTTTACATAGGTTTTCTGCAGATCGCGTGACTTCTGACGAACGGACCGAGGGACCCAATCCAGAGCACGGAGTTCATCCAGTATAGCGCCTCTTATTTTGTGACCGGCGTATGTTTCGAATTTAAACCCACGTTCGATTTCGAACGTCTCGACCGCCTTGATCAGGCCAAGAACACCCGATCCGATCAGATCGTCACGCTCGACCGATGATGGAAGATTGACCGCCAGTCTGTGAGCCACATACTTAACCATATGGGCATATTCCACCAACAGTTTATCTTTGGCGATCTTGGACCCGTTTTCTTTGTACTCTTTCCAGAGTGTTTCAATACCTGACATATAGTTGTCCCACCATCTTGCGCTGTGCGGAATGCGACGCACTCGTTTTGTGCCGCCGAATCGTTAAAAAGCGCCATAGATAAGCCGACGTTGCCGGTGCCCCGGGAGAAATTCTCATCGTAGCGGTCTCCTACTTAGTGCTTGTCCGAAAAGTCCCTAAAACGGACGCTGAGCCTGTCGAAGCGC
>CAYFVL010000276.1:0-7794 GCA_964346405.1 uncultured Fibrobacterota bacterium | reverse complement strand
CTCAATGGGAACGAAAATCGCCTCGCCTAAATTCACGCCAATTGTCGGACACCACGCTAGATCCTGACTTTAGAGTTTAAACGGAAACAACGGGGGCTCCCCTAAAAATTTTCCGGCAGTTCCGCGGAGGACTCTACAAAGGGCTCCCAGGGATCTTCTCTTTCTGCGATGTAGGCGGGGACCGTCTGTATGCTAAACCGGGTCGGATCCATACCGCGGGACAGCACGTCCCAGTCGATCGGGAGGGATACCGTCGCGCCTTTGCGGGCGCGGGTAGAGTACGGGGCGACGGCGGTTGCGCCGCGGCTGTTTCTAACGTAGTCCAGGTACACCTTTCCTTTCCGCTTCGTCTTGGTAACGGTGGCGGTGAACAGACCGGCGTGCTCACGTGCCAGAGAATGGGCAAATCGCTTTGTAAACTCCTTCACCTCGTCCCACTGACGGTGGGGTAGCAGCGGCACCACCACATGCAATCCCTTGCCACCGGTCGTTTTCAGGAAGGCGGGAAGGTTCAGTATTTCAAGCCTGTCACGTACAATGTGGGCCGCCTTTATTATGGTATCCCAGTCAACGCCCTCGCCCGGGTCAAGATCGAATGTAATGCGGTCTGGGTATTCCAGGGCATCTGTCGTGCTACCCCAGGGATGTATTTCGAGGACGCCCATCTGTACGAGGGCTATCAGCCCTTCGAGCGAATTGAGCACAGCGTAATCGCGAGTCGCAGATTTTTCCGTTATCTTGACCGTGCTGAGATGTTCGGGGACTCCGGTACTCAGGTGTTTTTGATAAAAACATTCCTGGTGATACCCCGAGGGGCATCTGAGCATGGTGAGTGCCCGGTTTGCCACATGAGGGAGGATGTCGTCGGCCACCGACAGATAGTACTTTGCCATTTCCTGTTTTGTAATGCCCTGTTCAGGCCACAATATACGGTCGGGATTGGACAATTGTGATAGTGATTTCTTCTCCCTGCCGTCCATCGCTTTCCCTTTCTTCTGAGTGGAACCATCCGACGGTTGTTCCCAGTGTATCTCCTCCGGATCTTTGTCCTCGCGCAGCCCCTTAAATGCCGGGTAGCGGAGTATCCGATCGTCGGTATGGTGTGTGTATTCGATTTCGGCGACCAGCAACGGCTGAACCCATTGGACATCTCGAGTCTGCCAGTCGTCGGGGTGTCGCTCAAATGGGTTGTCGTCGGTGCGGATATTGAGGAGGCGGTCGTAGATGCTTTTTAATGTGCGTTCATCGTATCCCGTGCCGACCCGACCACAGTATGTCAATTGATTTATGTTGTTGCGGTATCCAATAAGAAGAGCGCCGAACCCTTTTCGGGATCCCCTGGGGGAGGTGTATCCCCCCACTACAAATTCCTGGCGCTTTGTGCACTTACTCTTCAACCAGCTTCGAGAGCGCTTTTGCTCGTACAGGCTGTTCCTTCTTTTTGATATTATTCCTTCCAGTCCCATGTCGCAAGCGTTCCTGAAAACAGCTTTGCCGTCTCCCACGATATGATCACTGTACCGAATTCGTGCTTCCCGAGCATGGAAGCTTTTGAGAAGGCGATCGAGTAATCTCTTTCTGATGTGAAGGGGCGTACGACGAAGGTCCGCATGTTCGTAAACTGGAAGATCAAAACACCAGTACACCAGTCGGGAAGATGCTCCCGCGTTGCGCAGGATATTCTGAAGAGTCTGAAAATCGCTCACGCCATTGTCGAGCATTGCCACTATCTCTCCGTCGAGAATGCACTCATCGGCTGGAAACTCTGAAAGTGCATCCGCCACAGAGGGGAATTTGTCGGTCCAGTTCTGTTGATTTCGTGTTATAAGACGAATTGCTCCACTTTTTTTTACCGCAAAGAGTCGGTAGCCGTCATATTTAATTTCGTGAATCCAATCACTCCCCGTCGGCGGGCCCTGTCCGGTGCCGGCGAGCTGAGGACTGAGATCCTCCGGACGCGCGGAGAAGTGCAGTGCAGTTTTGCTGATTTCGGAGAAAAGATTTTCGGGCTTCTTTGTCGGCGTTTTTGTGCCGTTTGTGATCTGCTGCATCGAACGACCGGTAGTAATGCTTGTCTCGTGGTGGGCCGGTAGTTCGGCGGAGGTACCTTCCAAAGAATACTCGTCACTCTTTTTGGTAAGTTGCCACTTTGCCTTTTCCCCGTCCTCCATGCGGGTAAGTGCCCACCGGCCTTTCATTCTTTCACCGAGAACCACAAAGCTAAGGTGACCACGCGCCAGGCCGGCTTGAGGGGAACCGTCTGGGTGCCAGAATCCCTGGTCCCAGATCATAACGGTTCCACCGCCGTACTCGCCTTTGGGAATGGTGCCTTCAAAATCGGAGTAGTCGACCGGGTGATCTTCTACCTGCATGGCAAGCCGGGAAACCGAGGGGTTCGCATTCGGTCCTTTGGGAACGGCCCAACTTTTCATAGTACCTGAGAGCTCGAGTCGAAGATCGAAGTGGAGATGGGAGGCGGCATGCTTCTGTATGACAAAGCGATTTCCGGTGACCGAGGCGTGTGATTTCGGACCAGGCTCCGCCGTTTTATCAAAATTGCGTTTTTCACGGTATGTTGTTGCTTTTGACATAGACCCTCCACGTGAAGAATAGCAATTAAGGTGCCGATATTGGCTGTTTTCCACAAGAACGAAGGCGGCCGGCGTGGTGTTTGCTTTTAGATCCTGCGCGGTGGTCGGAGGATTCCGAGCGTAATTGCCCGCCGACCGGCGTCGTGAAGAGTGCAAAGGGGGGAGAAAGGGGAGAGTACAATGCCGCGACCGATATGGAAAGGATCGATATCTTTCGGACTGGTAAACGTTCCGGTGGATCTTTACCCTGCGGAACAGCGGTCGGATCTGCATTTTACGATGTTGGACAGTAAAGACAAATCGCACGTAAAGTATCATCGATGCAGTGAGTCTTCGGGGCGCGAAGTCCCATGGAACGAGATTGCCCGTGCCTACGAATATGATGGAAATAACTATGTCATTGTCGAAGATGATGATTTCAAACGGGCATCTGCTCAGACGGCGCAGGCAATTGAACTCGAAGATTTCGTTGATCAGAAGGCAATCGATTACGTGTATTTCGACAAACCGTATTATCTGGTGCCCGGCAAGCGAGGGGAAAAAGGGTATGTGCTTCTGCGGGAAGCGCTCAAACGATCGGGCAAAGTCGGAGTCGCGCGGGTGGTGATTCGTACGCGGGAGCATCTGGCGGTTTTCCTTCCCGAGGGCGATGCGCTCGTTTTGAACTTGATTCGATACGATCACGAAGTGAGAAAACCCGAAGAGTATAACATACCCAAAGGTGACATGTCCGAATACAAGATATCCGACCGAGAGGTAGATCTCGCCCTGCAGTTGATCGACAGTATGGCGACTGAATGGCAACCGGAGAAATACAAAGACGTCTACCGAGATAAGCTGCTTGAGGTGATTGAGCGGAAGATCGAAAGCGGCGAAAAGGCAATACCTCCCAGTGAGGAAGGCGCGGGCGAGCCCGTTGGTGCGGGGAATGTCATTGACATGATGTCGCTTCTGAAAAAAAGTGTGGAGCAGAAGAATGAACCGGCGGAGAAAACTGAAAAGAAAACGGCATCCAAACGGACGAAAAAGCGGAAGACCGGGTAGATACCTCGAGCATTTTTCTACAACGAATCGCGCGCCGGCTTACGTCCCGACCGTCGGGACCGTGAGTTGATTGCGAAACTTGGGTCAAGACCCAAGCCTTTGATCTTGTTCTCTGTGTCGGCTTTGCTGTTTCCTTGACCCATGGAGTTTACGGCGTGTCAACCTTCGGATCGATGACACGCCATCCACGTTTCTCGGCATACCGTTTCAGCTTCTTGTCCGGGTTAACTGCAACCGGATCCTCCACCGAGTTCATAACGTACCTGTCTGAATAAATATTGGCGTACAGAGTGGTGCGGTTCTGATCTACCCCGTATTTGTTTCCAAACTCGCGCAGGACCTCGAGTTTCCCAACACCATAAGGAAGAATGCCTTGAAGGCGGCCGGTATACCTTCCGTCCTTTTTTTCGAGAATTGCGGCACGTCCTCCGTCGAAACCAAGTTCTCTGACAAAGCAATCCGCGATCACGTCCAGAGTTCCGGAAAGAAGAAGAAGCAGTTCATTTCTGGCTCGGTGACGTTCAATGGTTATTTTCATATTGGGAAACACCATATCGGGAATTCTGGGCTCGAAGTACTTCTGAGCGATCTCCTCAAAGTATTGCGGTGTTTTTCGTCGGAGATATCGTTTGTTGTGCAGGATCATACGATGAAAGTTACCCCCGGCGCTCCAGACCGCACCCATCATACGCACAATGTCAAAGAAATTCAATCCACCGTGTTTTATCAGGTGGAAGAAAAAGGTGCGTTCAGCGCTTGAAATTGGTATGAGGGTTCCGTCAAGGTCAAAAATTGCGGCAGCCTTGTTCTTAAACAGCATATATATTCTCCATCGATCTACTTGGTTGGACTGGGCCGTAAAAAACAACGAAACGTTATGCGTAAAACTGTATGTGATGCGGATTCGCCGAGACAATGCGGTACTCTCAGAATAGCGCCCATCCCAGGAGGACCACCCCGATTACAATTATCAGGAAAGCCGCGAGAAATATAAAGAACAATACCTTGGCAACCGTTCCCGTTACCGAGGATACCCCCCGAAAACCAAACGCCCCGGAAATTATTGAGACCACGAGTAAAATAATAGCAAGTTCCAGCATTATACGTCCTTTCTATTGGATCGCTGTCGAAGATGATTTGAATAACAAGTATCATGCCGGCAGCCGGGGAAGAATACAGCTTTGTTTCTACACATCTGTATAGATTTGAAGTTCGGTGGAAACACATGACTGAATGATGCCGCGGTTGAAAATCGATCCCCAGACTATACAAAAACATCAATTGGGGTTAAGGACCGTTGATTCGCCTCCTTCGACGACCTCGGCACGCGATTTGAACATCAGGATGCTGGAACATATGATGAGAACTATTCTTACCACTATTATTGGCAATGCATGAGACCGTTGCATCATTTTAAAAGGAGTGTCGTATGAAAACTACGGACACCGAGTGGAGGCGGAATGCCCGTTTCTTTTTTCTGGGACCGGTGCCAAAATAAAAGCCGAGGACAATTGTCCTCGGCTTTCTTCTCTGGTTTTCCCAATTCAAGTTCTTACTCAAACAAGTATGAAAAAGCCCCATACCCTTCTTCTTCAAGCTTCTCCTTTGGAATAAATCTCATTGACGCCGAGTTCATGCAGTAACGCAATCCGGTTGGTTCCGGTCCGTCGGGAAACACGTGTCCCAGGTGGGAATCCCCGCATCGGCTTCGCACTTCCGTTCGGGTCACACTGTGGCTTGTGTCGTCCATTTCAACAACATTCGCCTCGACCAGCGGTTGCGTGAAACTTGGCCACCCGGTCCCCGATTTGTACTTGTGAGTGGAGCTGAACAAAGGCTCTCCAGATACGATATCGACGTAAATTCCCGCCTTTTTGTTGTCCCAATACTCGTTGTTGTGCGGTGGTTCGGTCCCGTCCTGTTGTGTCACCCGATACTGCAGATCGGTGAGTTGCTCCTTCAACTGCGCATCAGACGGTTTTCGATAATAGGCGCACTTTGTAGTGTCTCCCCACGTTTTCTCTATAAACCCCTCTCGACCGGAACCTTTGCGATAGCTTTTGTAGTGGGCTTCATTCTTCTTGTAATAGTCCTGGTGATAGGTTTCGGCGGGATAGAATTCCGACGCTGCTTCGATAGCAACCGCAATTTGTTCCGAGAACTTACCGGAATGCCCCAACGCTTCTTTCGAAAGCTCCGCGGCTCGTTTCTGCTCTTCATTATGGTAGAATATCGCAGGGCGGTACTGGCTCCCACGGTCCGCAAATTGTCCTCCGCCGTCCGTCGGATCAATACTTCTCCAATAGGCATCAAGAAGTTCTTGATAGCTCACTTTTTCCGGATCATAGGTCACCTGGACCGCTTCGGCGTGACTAGTGGCTCCGGATGAAACCTGTTCATAAGTTGGATTCTCTATTTTGCCACCCGTATATCCCGACACTACCGATTCCACCCCCTCGAGTTTCTCAAACGGCGGCTCCATACACCAGAAACATCCCCCCGCAAATGTTGCGGTCTCCATACCTTCCTCCCGTGTGGCAGATTTGTCCATGTTGTCTTCCGCGGAATTGATCCCCGATGTTCCGCAAGATGCAAGCGTGAAAATGAAAAGCCCGAATACAAAATTGCTCATTCTTCCGATCTGTGGCTTCTTCATTTCACCCTCCTTTGGGTACACTCATTAATGCACATTTTCCCACTTCAATTATTTCGTTCGCCTGCAGGCGAATAGCGCACCAATTGTTACAAAACTTATCCCAAAAGAACTCAAAAACCGTGCCGAATCGGTTATTCGTACGAAATCCGGTATATCGCTCCAGCCCGGTCATCGGAGACCAGCAATGCACCGTCGGGCATAACCTGTACATCGACAGGTCTTCCCCAGGCATCTTCGCCCCGCAACCATCCGGTCGCGAACGGCTCTTTCGATATTGCTTTGGTTCCGTTGAGCCTCACAAGCATGACCCGATAGCCGATTTTGTTTGTCCGGTTCCATGATCCGTGTTCGGCTATGAAGATTTGATTGCGGTATTCCAGGGGAAACATTTCTCCGGTGTAGAACCGCATGCCGAGTGCCGCCACGTGCGGGCCGAGTTCGAGGACTGGGGGGACATATTCGTCGCATACACCAGACTCCCCGAATTCCGGATCGGGAACATCCCGGCCGTGGCAGAATGGAAAACCAAAATGCAGGCCGGGCTCGGGGGCTCGGTTGAGTTCGTCGGGCGGGCGATTGTCACCCAGCCAGTCCCGACCGTTGTCGGTGAACCAGAGTTCATTCGTTTCGGGATGCCAGTCAAAGCCCACCGTGTTCCGGACGCCTTCGGCGTATACTTCATACGAACGGTCTTCGAGGTTTACGCGGAGAATCGAGGCATATCGTTTGTCGTCGCGTCGGCAGATGTTGCAGGGAGCGCCGACCGGAACAAAGAGGTCGCCTTCGGGAGAGAATTTGATGAATTTCCATCCATGCGAGCGATCGTCCGGTAGTTGTTCAAACACGACTTCCGGTTCGGAAGTGGTCAGGTTTTCGGCAATGTTTTTGTATCGAAGTATCCGGCTCACTTCCGCGACATACAAGTCCCCGTCTTTCAGTGCAACTCCGTTCGGCATCGTGAGCCCTTCATCAACGATGATCACGGTATCCGCGACATTGTCTTTATCCCGGTCGGGAAGTGCATACACCTTGTCGTCCTGTCGGGTCCCGACGAAAAGAATGCCCTCGGGTGAAAGCTCCATTGAACGGGCGTTTGGGACATTGTCGGCATAAAGCCCGACCTTGAACCCCTCCGGTATCTCGATCATATGAAGGGGAAGTCGAGCAGTCGGTTCTGCCCCCACCTTAGCGTTGTTGCAGGCTGCGCACAGGATCGTGCAAACGAATATCGTAATTGACAAGATCTGTTTCATCGAAACCTCAACATATTCACATGATTTCCGCCGATCCGATCGCCCCCGTTTTCTTTCGACATCTTTGCGGTGTCGACGCTTCCGGCGTCATGCCTTCTCTTTTACTTTCAGGACAGGCCCTGCATGGCGCCTGAGCGCATAGCGATCGCCCACGATGTCCAGCTCGTCAAAGTCAATGGTTTTCGGGAAACCTAGCCCAAGTTTCGCAACCAACTCACGGTCCCGCCGAACGGGACTCAAGGTATCTCCC
>CAYFVL010000275.1:0-7816 GCA_964346405.1 uncultured Fibrobacterota bacterium | reverse complement strand
GCTTTTTGGTCGCGATTTAGCGAGGCACTCTCGGTTATCCGAGGGGTTTCGAGTCTCGAGTACGAGTACCGGTCTCCTCCGCTACGATTCGGATATCTGCGTACGAGTACGATGTTTTACAGCCTCATGAGTGTGTCGTATGTCACTGTCGGGAATACCCACGGAATCTTTTTCAGATCTCGGACAGGAATGCCGACGATGATTGTGGTCGCGAAGATATTTATTACCTCCTCGACATTGTGCCCCAGCATGTGTGCTCCCAGGATTTTGCCCGATTTTTTATCCTCCAGAATATGAAAGGCCGAATGAGTGAGTCCGAGACGGCGCGTAATGTGCTTGTCCGAAGTATCGACAAAATGGGACTCATATGGTATCCCCTGTTCTTTGGCTTCCTCCTCCAGGAGGCCCACTCGGGCGAGTTCCGGATAGGTCAGTGCCGCACTGGGGACCGCATTGTATTCGGGAGTGGCGACGTTACCATTCAGAAGGTTTTCCGCCGCAACACGACTATCGATTTCGGCAACGGGTGTCAACTGTGGAATGCCGACTCGAGCATCTCCGGCAGCATAAACGGCTGGATTTGTCGTGCTCTGAAGATATTCGTTCAGCTCAATCTTATAACCTTCGGCGGCAATGTTTCCCGCCGCTAAATCCAGTGATTCAACGTTGGGGACTCGCCCGGCTCCATGAACCACAAGATCGGCGGAGAACTCGCTCCATGCCGTCTCCCGGCCCGGATTATGGTTTTACACGTCTGTTCCGTTTCCTCAGACGAATGGCCAAAGGAGTGATCTCCACGAGTTCATCGTCGTTGATGTAACAGATACAATCCTCGAGCGTCATCAGGTACGGTGGCGTAAGAAGGACATTATCGTCCGATCCGGCCGATCTCATGTTGGTAAGTTTCTTTTCCTTACCGGGGTTGACGATAAGATCATTGTTTCTGCAGTGTTCCCCAACAATCTGTCCGGCATATATCGGACTACCGGGCCCGAGAAACATCTTACCCCGTTCCTGCAAATTGAAAAGGGCGTAGGCTACACTTGTACAGTTTTCTTTCGCAACCATGGCTCCGTTTTTCCGGTTGCGGATTTCGCCCACATGCGGGCCGTATTCGGCAAAAATGTAGTTCATGACTCCCATTCCTTTGGTATCGGTCATGAACTCGGCGCGATAGCCCAGAAGCCCGCGAGTCGGTATGGTGTAAACCAGACGAGTGAGGCCTTGTTCCTGGTGCATGGAAACCATTCTTCCCTTCCGGGTGCCCAGTTTTTCAATAACCGCTCCCGAATACGCATCATCCACATCGACGGTCAGTTCTTCATACGGCTCGAGTGTCTTTCCATTTTCTTCCTTGAGGATAACCTGCGGACGGGTAACCTGAAACTCATATCCCTCTCGTCGCATCCGTTCAATAAGGATGGAAAGATGAAGTTCACCTCGTCCCGATACTCGATACCCCACTTCTTCGGTCAACTCCTCTACCACAAGAGCAACATCGGATAGCACTTCCCGCCTCAGGCGCTCCTCGAGATGCCGCGAGGTGACGAACCTACCCTCTTTTCCGGCAAACGGAGAATCATTGGGGATGAAATTCATGCTCAGGGTCGGAGGATCGATAGTAGTCGGTTCCAGCGGAATCGGGTCATTCGGGTCGGTATAGGTTACCCCTACCGTAACCTCGTCCATACCGGCGATAGCGACAATCTCCCCCACTCCGGCGGTTTCGGTCGCTTCCTTCTGATTGCCCACGAATCGAAAAACTTTGGTTATGCGTGCCGGGACCAGATCACCGTTTATCAAGGACACTGCGATATCTTTGTTTATGTTCAAGGAACCGCTCGTGATTTTTCCGATTCCCAGCCGACCCAGGTAGGGCGAATAGTCGATGGAATTCACCAAAACCTGAAGGGGTCCCGACGGATCACCCTTGGGAGGCGGCAGACAGGCGACTAGCTTATCCATAAGCGGTTTCATGTCCATATTCGAATCATGGGGATCGAGACGTGCGAATCCATCCTTTGCCGAAGCATACACAACGGGGAAGTCGAGAATATCGTCCGGAGCGTGCAGTTTTACGAACAGATCGAAAACCTGGTCGATCGCCCACGCGCATCGTGCGGCCGGTTTGTCTATCTTGTTGATGACTACCAGAATTGGCAGATGCAGTGCAAGCGCTTTTTTCAACACGAAATACGTCTGGGGCATGGGACCTTCCTGCGCATCCACCAGAAGAAGCGCCCCGTCGGCCATCCGAAGGACCCGCTCAACCTGACCACCGAAATCGGCATGTCCGGGTGTGTCGATGATGTTCACCCATTTTCCGTTATACTGAAAGGAGCCGTTTTTCGAGGCTATGGTAATGCCACGTTCCCGCTCGAGATCAATGGAATCCATCATGCGGTTTTCAACGCGCTGGTTCTCTCGAAACATGCCGCTCTGACGAAACATCTGATCGACCAGGGTTGTCTTACCGTGGTCCACGTGTGCAATGATCGCTACATTTCTGATACTCTCTAATTCCATCCGGATTCCTTCTTGGAGTCTTCGGTCCGAGGGAGACCCAGCCGTCATTCGGGCGTACACTTTCGCGCCGAGCGGGAGGGCACCGTCGTTCCGGAGCTTGTTTCACCAAACTATCTGTGTTTTTCGCGGGATACTGCCCGATTATTGTTGAGCTGGAACTATCTATGCGAGATTTAGGGATTCGGGCGGTCAAAATACCTGATGCCGAAAGAAAAAGAAAGGTCGGGGGCGCGGCGAAGTCGTGGTTTTGTTTCGAAAAAACATGAGGGCCGGGAATCCTGAGAATTTTGGCCGTTTATCCTTCGATTTGACTAAGCCCGAGCGGTCTTCGCGGACATTATTTTCGGCTTTAGCCCAAGCTTCGCAATCTACTCACGGTCCCGCCGGGCGGGACTCAAGGTATCTTCCCGGATACCCCAGCGTTTGGTCGACACTATGATCCCCGCCAATAGTGCTCCAGCGTGTATACTTTTCGACGAACACCGTTGAGAAACATCAGGGCTCCGACTTCACCGTACTCAGGGGAGAAATACCGATACCATACCGTATCCGCGACTGTCTCTTTGTAGAGTAAACAGTGGACGGTGTCCCCGGGAAGAACGCCGTACGAAGGAGCAACCATCGTGAAAAACGGCTCGTATTTGGACAGCAACTCGGTCGATACGAAATCTGAATCGTCGTTGCCGACCGGCAGTCTCCATTTTGCACCGACCTCGGCGGGGTAGGCAAGCCACAGGTACGGCTTACTCAATAACGTAATACTGTCCGATTCCACGTAATACGTTCCGACGACATACACACCCGGAGTGTCGATTTCCGGGTGATTGTCCTTGTTCCAATATCCAAGAAGGGAAGCCGTTTTGTTTAGATTAGTCTCATATCGGTAGACGAACAAAGTATCGATGAATGAATCATTCGCCGAGTAGGATTTGTCGCCAAACTCTACGATACTGGAGTCTTCGCGCAATCCGAACGCGGCCGTTACTGAGAGCTTCAGATTCGCCACACGAGACGGTGTTTCCGGACGACCGTTAGCATCGAACTCATTACTCCGGTACGTCCACTCACTTCCTGCCGCCAGTGGAATGATACAGGATACCATGGGGAAATCAGGCCGAATCCCCGCACCCGTCGGGTTTGATTCCGCGTCATAGGCGCTACAGGATACCAAGCCGAAAACAAACCAGATACCACCCAAAAGTAGAATCATGTTTTTCATTGAACAACCGTCCATTGTCTTGTCTATGGCCGTTTACCGCCAAAAAGGACTGCAATAGAAACACCCGCCTGCCATCCACCCTGAGAACAGGCATACTTCCCCGGTTCTACCGACTCCCGGGTGTTCGGCAGGCGGTATTCACCGAAGATGCCCGCAGCCAAGCCTCCGGGCAGTAGCTGTCGGTAGCGAACTCCGATATGCGGAGCGACGGCGATTCCGTTATCCGAATGCGAATTGTTCGCGTCCTGATCAAAAAGCTCGTCGGTGTATACTACCGTAAAATCAACTTTCGAAAGCACAACGTTCAGACCACCATAAACCGCGGCGTTCCGCAGAACCGGAATCGGTGGCGAATACCCTATCCCGGCTCGAGCGGCAAACGCAACCACCTCAGCGGTACCTTGAAGAGCAGTCTCGAATTCTCCCGTGTTTTCCGGACCCGACCGTTTTCCCCGATCCTCCCAGGATGTCTCGACCGATGTATAACGTCCTCCGATATGCCACCAGATCCCGACCGTTGAAGACAGTTCCACATTCAAAAACCACTCCCCTGTGAGAGTGGGAAACCGGGGGTTCGTCGAAAGCCCGACTGTTGACAAAATTTCCAGCTCACCGGTAATTGCTTTCTCCAAAGGAGTAAGATCGGGCGAAAACAATGCCCCCCCAAACTCGAAGCCTATAGAAGAAACAAACCCGGGCTCCCCTTTGGCGACGGTAATCATGTTACGAAGCTCCCGGAAGTCCGTTTCGGCAACCCGACGAATCCCCGAGGTATCGATTACTATTCCAGCCTCGGAAATTCGTTCACCGAAGGTCCGTACTATCCGGTATTCTCCGGGGGACAATGCCACCAGGAGGGGTCGTCCTTTTTTCTTCGATAATTCGGCGACCGGTGAATTGTTTCCACTCAAGACGGTAAACAAACCTGTGATATCTTCGGGTAGTAACAGCCCCGCTGAGCGTTTCTTCAGATCCGCCAGTACGATATTGCCTTCGCCCTGAATCCTGAACCGGTATCCCGGATGTTGCGCTCCGGCCCGCGATCGGGCAGTGCTGGAGACCGTCTGATCATACGAATACCGATAGGCCTCCGAGAGCGTGACCAGACCGTCACCGGTAACATCCGCCGCTCCGCGAAGAGCATTCACAAAATGAAAGGTAAACACCGAATTTTTATAGATATCCGATTCCTGTGAATTCTCGTTGGCCGAGCTGGAATAGAGTATCACCTGCCCTTCGATATTTTCCTCCTCACGGAAGATAAACGGTTCGGCCGGCCGGCCACCCTTGGCCCGTGCAAACGCTCCGCTTTGGCAGGCATCGAACACCCCGATCCTGATCTTTCCCGGAAATGTCTCGAACCGATCGTGGAGGTCTGAAAAGGAAAGTTTTCGCCAGCCCATGAGCAAATTATCTCTGTCCGCATGGCCGGTGTAATAGAACAGGAACAGATCTTTGTCCGAGCTGCTCGCAATCTTCTCCGAGAGGAGGTCCAGTGCCCCAAACATTTCCATCGGTGAGCCGTCGACAAGCTTCACCACGTTTCGGGAATCAAAATCACAGAACAAGGTCAGCGCATGCGCCAGTTCATCGATGTCGCGCTCGACGTACCGAAGCTTCTCAAATCCCTTCCCGGCCGAACTGTTGCCGACAAGAATGGCATACCGAGCACTGAAAACAGTGAAACTCGCAAAGAGCACCACCGCCATTCCAAGCAAAAAAACTCGTGTCCCCACTTTTCTATTGCAGGGCGCGCGCGTAGCTGTATATCCGGCCGGCATTTTACCTCGGGGGTGATTCTTGTTTTTGTATCCTCACCGATTCCACGACACCATAGTGACGTAATGCTTCCGTGACCGCCTGAAAGGTGCGATTCCTCTCATACGTTTCCTGTACTTTCTCCACCATGCGCCCTGTGACGATTGAGTTTTCCGAAAAAAGGGCAACATACAGTTCATTTCCGACATAATCGTCCAACACGATACTGTTCGGCAATGGAATATCCGTTCCGGGTTCAACGGGGACCGAAGACGAGCCGTTCGACGGGAAATAGACCTGAACCCCTCCCGAACTCTCGATCCCCAATACCACCAGATGGGCGGTATCCGCGGAAGAATAGGTCAGTTGAATTCGGTCTCCCGGATAGTATACCCCGTTTTCGCGGATTTCGGGAGTTCCGTTCGGACTCATGCTCCAAACGGTGATATCCGTTTTCCCCTTTATGCGATAGTTTGCCTGCCCCGAGCGTTCCATAACGCTTTGTTGAACGACATATCCTCCCGCCACGAGCAGAACCAGTCCTGCCGCAAGTGCATATGCACCCGGGAACCGCAGGATGCGGGTCTTTTTTGTTGTGCCGACACAATTTTCGTATTCTTCGAAAGAGTGCCGGCTCAGAAACTCCGACTTTTCGGCGGCATGTCGTTCGACGGTACGACGGCATTCCGTGCAGTCGCGGAGGTGTTCGGATATGATTTCCGCACGGCTTTTATCGCAATCCCCGGCAACGAATGCGATCAACTCAAATTCCTCAAATTCCGGGCAACTCATCCGATCTCCAGTTGTTTTTTCAATGAAGGTATACTGTCTTTGAATTTCTTCAGGTTTCGACGAACCGTGGCCGGTGATTGACCGGTCACTTTCTGTATGGATTTCTGATCCAGTTTTTCGACATACGTATAGTAGACCGCGTCCTGCACTCTGGTGTTGTGTATCGAGAGAATTCGTCGAATGGCATCACGTGCATCGATACGCTCCTCGGTACGCTCATTTCCCCGAATTTCGTCACATTCGGTACCCATATCAAACTTTTTCCGTCGTCGAAGTTCGTTGAAGCAGTGGTTTTTGGCGGTGGTAAAAATCCAGGACACTACCTTTCCCTTGTCGCGCATCGAATCATAATGCTTGGTGAGCTTCAAAAAAACCTCCTGCACCGCATCCCACGCATCAGCCTCGTCCCGCAGAATAATGCGGCACCGGCCGTAGATCAGGTAGGCGTACTTTTCGTACAGTTCTTTTGTTTTTTCACGATTCATTGTGCACTCATTGGTATAGACCCCGCACCACACCTTAATCGCTCACCGGTTTCTCTGAATTCTGAATTCTGAATTCTGAACTCGTGCTCGTGCTCGTAATCGTAATCGTAACTCGAAATCCACCCCGTTATCGAACGGAGCGCGGCACAGAGCGAACTCGAAGTGTCCGTCCTGTAAAACGGTGACTTCGGCTCCGCTCAGTCACCGGAACTCTGCAAACCATCCCTACCCACCGGCCTCCGAGTACCGTCCCGCATAGTGTCGAACTCCCTGCCGGAGAGATAGGTATGCAGCCGCTCCACAAGTCCAGTCCAGAGCATTCGCTGCACCACAGAGGATAAATCGGGTTTCCCTTTGTTGGCCTCCCGGCATATCTTTTCCGCGATTTTTCCCTCAACAAACGAATTACCGGGAGTGTAATGCACGTGCTCCATCGGTGAGCCGGGACTGCTCACCATAATCCTCGGCTCGGGTTTCACAAAAGTCTTCACCTGTCCGTCGCCGCACTCAATCGTTGCGGCATACACTACCACGCGATCCCGCACGTCGACGACTCTTATATCCAGGGAAACATTCAGAGTTTTAATGTGAATACTAACGAAGCCCGGGACAGGGCCATAGTCAGACGGACTAATTTCTTTTCCCGACGACTCCAGTGAAGTGAAAAACAGCAAATAGCGAAGTGTACCGTCGGCATTCAAGTGGTCGAAGGCCTCCGGTATTGAAACTTCTTTCACTTTCATTTTGTATTCTTTCAAAACAGCGGTGGACGAATCCACAAGGTGCTGTACATCCATCCTGGAATCGTAGGCGATTTTCAGTGACTGGCCGACAACGCCAATGGTCTCGGCAGAGTCCAGCGGTCGAAGCCGATACGGCATATCCGCGACCTGTTCTCTCATGTTTTCAATTCTTGAGGCCAGGGATTCTTTTTTTCGTTTTTTACATACGAAGTCGGTATAGTAAACAGTATCGCCATTCATAATTAGTGCCTGTCCGAAAACCCCTGTTTCAGCGGAGCGACGGCGGGCTGGCC
>CAYFVL010000274.1:0-7881 GCA_964346405.1 uncultured Fibrobacterota bacterium | reverse complement strand
TTGTGCGAGATTGACTTAGAAAAAGCGCAGGGGTATCCGGGGAGATACCTTGAGCGTTTTTCACAATGAATCGCGCGCCGGCTTACGCAGAATGCCGTGAATTGATTGCGAAACTCGGGCTAGTGTACCGTCCGACAATTGACAGCGCGCTCTTGCCGGTGCATCCGATCATCCGGCAATAGCACATCGCCAATTATCGGACGGAACACCAGGCAGGAAAAAACAGGCATTGTCCCCGGACTTTGATCGTATTCATAGGGTTGAAACGGCAATAATCAGCCGGACGGTATATCGCATATTACGAATTCTGAAAGGATAGGATCATGTCCCACGCCAAAGCGTTCGCGGCTCTGATCGCCTGCTTCACTACATTTTCCCTTGCGCAGGAACAATCAACTGGATACATCCTCAGTGAATTCCCTCTGGCACCGATCGCGCCCAGGGACGCCGTCTGGATAAAGTGGACCGGCTTCAGCAGCGATCCGATTACTTTTATCCCGGATTCGGCAAAGATCTATTACGGCAAAGATCCCGGTGGATCGGTAATCGAAAACTATACCGATTCGATTACCGTGTTTGCTCGGGATTCTTCATACGTGGGTATGAGTGCGGAGGGCGACAGTCTATTCGACTATACCTATCAGCGGAATATTGCAATTCCAGGAGATATACCGATGCGAGGAAACAAATTCTCGCCTTCGGACCAGCCCGACATGGGTCCTGGAACCTACTACTACATAGCCGGGTGGCGCGGCAAGGTCGGTCTTCCGATGCAGGGCAGGGATACGGTCCTGGTCTCAAATGAACTCACGATGATAGTCAGAAGCGACGCGGTTGTCGAACCGAAAGAGCCGGCCTCCGGCGCAGTGATCACCGATTTGACGCCGACCTTCCACTGGAAGCGCAATCCCGGCGTCCCGTATTACCATATCATCGTTTCGGATGAAAAAATTGATGCTACCGAGATCACCGATTTTGACAACCTGGAACTCAGCATTGTCTGGCAGGCGATTACCTCGAATACCTATATAACCTATGGTGCTCCAGATCCGTCGGGAACAATCACGGCCGATCCTCCACCGATATCGCCGGAAATGGAATACAGTTGGGCGGTGATCAATAATTATGGAAACCATCCGGCTCTGAGTGTCGGTGTTCCTTATCCAAGCACGTTCGTGGTTGCAGGCGAAAAACTGGAAACACCGGTTAACATCGCTCCAAACGACGGCGATACCGTGCGAGCCGCACCGGACGAACCGTTGCATCTGACCTGGACCAATCTGGATTCCAACGCCAATACCTATCAGGTATACGTTTACGTGGCGTCCGATATCGAGGGAATCAACGCACAGTTGGTGGTATGGAACACCGAGGTCACAGCCGGTAACTTCTCGGGTGATACCGCAAGCATTGCAGTCGATGCATATCAAACCTTCACGAATAACAAATACACCTGGCGAGTCATTGCCGTGGACAGAAAAGGCGCTGGAACCGCGGGGGGACTTTCAGAATTTCAGTATCGTGGGGTACGCCAGGGCCATCTCGTGGTTCGCGCTCGAGAAAAAATACGCACCGGTGACACTACCTATATAGAAAGTCCCGTTTCACTGGCCGAGGTGGAAGTCGAAGTGCTTGACGGTTCGATGGAGGCGCCGCTATTGTTCTATACGGACAACAATGGAGTGCTCAAGCGCGATCGCCCGGTCGGCGAATACCGGCTCACGATTCACAAAGACGGATTTCAGCCCGCGACGCGTACCGTTGCCGTTGGCTACGACGAACTCACCGGCCCAGAAACCACCATGGTAACGATGTACCTGGATCGACCGGATGCGACCATGTACGGTAAGGTGGTGGATGACGCCGGAGAGCCTGTCGATCTGGCCGGCGTTTTTGCCGTCTCGGACTATGGAGACACAATCTCCGACCAATGTGATGCTTCGGGGAATTTTGTGCTAAGCTGCAGGCAGGCCGACTGGAACGTGTGGGCGACGAAAAAGGGATATGTATCTTCGGTCCCAAAGGATGTCTCGGTAAATTTCGGGCAAAGCGTAAGTCTCGGCGCCATATCAATCAAACGCAATCCTTTGAGTTTATCCGGAATTGTGCGCAACACCGACGGCGCTGCGATTCTGGGAGCACGGGTTCGTATTTCCAAAGATGGGAAGCTTGTCGAAGAAGTACCGTCAACCTCCCAAACAGGGGCGTTTTCATTCCAGGTTTCTCCCGGTGAATACGTGCTTGAGGTGTCAAAGATCGGTTTCGAAAGCCGTCGTTCGGATATTGCCGTTCTCAGTTCAAAACAGGTTACCGTCAAGCTCTCGCCGGGAGCCGCGCTGATTCAAGGCTCTATTTACGGCGAGCACTGGTCCAACAACGATTCATTGATCAGAGGACCGATTACCAATGCACGGGTTTTCCTCATAGACACCAATGCAACACCTCCCGACACGATAAAAAGCAGCACGGGATCGACCTACGGCAATTTCCAGATGAGTATCGGCCTGAATAAAGAGTACATTCTGAAAGGATTTGCCTCCGACTACCATGCCGTCAGAACCCCCAAATTCATTCGTGCGACTAAAGACAGCACCTACAGCCTATCGGATACGCTGAAAGCCTATGCACGCCTTTCAGGAACCACAAAAGACAGCTCGGGCAACTCCCCGTTGGGACACGTTTCCATAGCACTTATCAATCAGGCCGACGGTACAGTGGTGGCAAACGGAAGAAGTGATGCTCAGGGGTCTTTCGAGATTCGTGGAATCCCCGACGGAGCACTGGTGATCAGTGCCGGTAAGGAAGGCTATTTTGTCGATCGCACTCTGCTTTGGTATGGGGACAACGCACGATTCAATGACTCTACTCTCCTGGTGGAAAACGGGCGTGTCCTGCATGCACCCGAAAATGAGCCAATCCGGACGGTCGGTATTCACCTCGTCCCGGGAACGAAGACCCTTTCCTGGACCGCCCGAAATGGATCGGTCGATATATCCAATGCTTCGGTGAAAATATCCACGCCGTTTCAAAAACGGATACAAATCAGCGACATGCTTAACAATGTGGGAACGGGTGTTTATCTACTCGGCATCGACGCCGACGACCCCGCCATAGTTGATCTGGCACGACACGTGACCAATGTAACCACCGAGGATCCGGATACCGTTTCCGATCGGATATCCATGCCGATTGTACACCGCCGCCCCGGAGATTCCTTGCGTACGAATGACGCGGGGACTATCGAGCTTTTACTGCATGTCCTCGGTGCAACGACTTTGGACACGGTGCTTCTTCATTACAAAGACATCGATTCGGATATATTCCAGCACATCAATCCGACATCGTCGGAACCCGACGGAACCGATCCGGTGACAGGGACACAGGCGACGGTCTACAGTTTCGAGGTATTGCCTCCCAAAGACGGCAGCATCATGCAATACTACTTTTCCGCCATTATTGGACAGGATGAGTTCGGGACATCGCAGGAAACTTACACGGTATATCTATATCCGGATATGTCTTTACTTTCCAGGGTTGAAATTGTTCCATCGTCACAGGATACCCTTGTACTATCCGGGGATTCCCGCACTAGTTTTTCGGTCCGCGGATATTACGGGTCCAATTACGTTCCGGCGACAGACATGGTCGACGGCGACGTGGTCTGGCGGCTAAGTGGGGCTCGAGGATGTTCACTGAACGAAGACGGTCAAACTACCGCCACGGGCGTGAACGTAACATTGCTCGCACCGGCCGAAGGCGCTCCCGCATTTGCCCTGATCGCGGACATCGAGGATGAGAGGGTGTCACCCCGGGCAGAGGATACCTCGAGCGTAATCATCAGAGTTACCAATGCGATTCTGGATTCCATTCTGGTGAAACAAATCTCCGGCCCGGCGTTTTTGACCACACCCAGAAACGAACAGGCGGCATTCAGTGCGGTGGGAGTCGACAAGAACGGTACTCCGGTGACGGTGAACCCGGAATGGGAGATCATTCCCGCATCCGTGATCGATACGATTCTCGCGCAACGCGGCATTTTGCTTCCCAATTCCAGGTTTGCGGGATACGCTCGTATAAGGGCGCACGTCGGCTCGATTGTCGGGGAATTCAACCGCAAATCCGAAGAAGACAGGGACAATTCCGGCATCCAGGTGGTACATCAAATATCGACCGACAAAGACACGATAACAAACGGCAAAGGGTGCACGATTTCGCTCCCCCAATCATCGACCGGCTCACTCAAAGACGTTCAGCTTGCAATGGGAATTCCGGTGCTGGAGACTCGGGTTGAGCAGCGTGTCGGCAAATACGCGATCATCGGAAATTCATATGATATCTCCGTGGAATCGATAAGCCGAAGAGGTTTCGAAATCAATTATGATGAAGACGATTCCCGATCCATAGAACTCCGGATGCAGATTCCTGAACTTTATCTCACCGACGCCGAAGAAGGTACCGGAGAATTCCTCGTGGGCTACTGGAACGACGACAGCCTCCAATGGACGATTATGCCGGAATGTGAATTGAGCGAAGATAACCAAAGCGTCGTTGGGACTGTCAAACACCTGTCCCGCTATGCGATTCTTTTCCGACAGACCGGCAAGCCGTCCAGGGAAACCTGGAGTATTACCCCAAATCCGTTTTCGCCGTACATTCGCCCCGTGCCGGAATTCGGACTCGACGCCCGTCGGGGGACGGCCATAGAGGTCACTCCCAAAACCGAAACCCCGACAGTTGACATTTGTATGGAAGTCTACACCATTACCGGGGAACGTGTGCTCACCGCAACGGAACCACAGGTAGAAAGCAACCGTACCTACCGGTTCTGGTGGAGGGGTGGGACTGAATCCGACGGATACGGTGAAATCGAGCGTACGCCGGGGAATCGTAAAGTGTATGAAATTCGCGGAAACGCCCTTTTGCGTAATGGCCGATATTTTATGGTACTTACCATTGACGACCGAAAAAACAGGCCCACACAATACATGAAACCGATCGTCATACTTAAATAGTTTTCGCCCCGGGTGAGTCATGAGCAACAGTCATGGCCACCGCCCGGAGGATGCATAGATGCGCACGATAAAAATCCCGTACTGGGAGGTAGCTGTGAAAGCGAGAATACTACGGTGGACAACCGTTCTCATGATTGGATCCATCAGCGTCTCGGCACAAAACGCCAAGGCCATTGAGACACGGATTGGAATTCTGGATCTCGATGTCGCTGAAAAAGACAAAAAGACTGCTCGAACCGCACAGGATTCACTCGCGAGTTATATCGAAGACATCGGCGCTTATGAGATCGTGGATCAGATGAATATGGAAAAGTTCTATCGCGAACTGAAGCAGAATTTTCCGCGGAGCTGCCGGGATCCCAGATGCGTCGCCGGAATCGGATCATCCATCCAGTTGGACAGAATGTTGTACGGAAGCCTGGATGTCAATGAAAATGTCTATGCCGTACGTTTGACCTTGCTCGATGTCTTGAGTCGAAGGGTCATTGAGCACGTCCGGATTGAATCGGAGCCGGGAGTTGGGTTGAGTGAACTCATGAAGGTCGCCACCATGAAGCTTCACGGCCAGGAAGATGAGTATCTCAACGGCAGAACCCATACTTACTACGGTCCCGAAGTGCACAATGTGCGAGAGCTGCTCATCGCGGCTCCCCTCTGCCTTGGAGCGGGGGTGCTTGTTGCGGTAGTCAACGGTTCCCTGACCGGAAAGGATGAAAACGCCAATACGGTCGTCTCGGACTATAGCGATATGCGTTCGGAGCGGGAAAGGCTCCTGGGAATAAACCCCGGCGCCGATATCATGCCACTGTTCGCGCGCCCCGGGGCTCTTGCCAACTCCTACATGGCCGCTTCGGATGATGCGTACGGCGTCTTCTACAATCCCGCCGGTATGTCCTGGACGCCGGGCGCCGAGGCAATGCTGGCGTATCAGAACAGATTCGGCATGAACAATTTTGCGGCTTCATACGTCAATAAAGCCACCAGAGAGATCGGATTCGGGCAGGGATTCCTGTATAACGGAGATACGGAAGGTCTTTTGACGGAGATGTATTTCGTCTCGGCGGTTTCATACAAATTCAACGAACTGATTTCATTTCTTCGTCCGTTTTCGCTTGGCGCCGCACTAAAAGTGAAAAGTACGAAAACGGGCCAGGCCGGCACTGTAAGCGCCAGTACCGGTTCAGCCTTCGGCTATGGTCTGGACTGGGGGATTCTCTGGGAACTCACCGAGCAGATTCGCGGCGCTCTGGTCATGAAAAACGCACCATCCGGATACAAGTGGCACAATACCGCAACAGATACTTCCTACGGCGAAGGGGTACCGCCAAACCTCTATATGGGGGGAGTGTTCCAGGCAAATTATTCAACGTTCCTCATTTTCGACATGAGTATTCCCATAAACCCCGAACAGGAATGGGTTTTCTCCGGAGGCATCGAGAGAACCATCCTTCGAGTAATCGACCTTCGACTGGGAATCCGCAAGCAGTCATTCCATGAAACCCCCTGGAAATTCGCCGGCGGGTTCGGACTCGATCTGGACACCAGAAAGGTTCTGGGCCGACGATTGAAACTTGACGGTTCGTATGAGTACAACACCCTGACAGTGTTTGCGCACGTCCTGAATTTTTCTCTGAAGTTCGGATTCTAACCCAAGTTTCGCAATCAACTCTCGATCCTGCCGTCCGGGACGTAAGCCGGCGCGCGATTCGTTGTAGAAAAATGCTCAAGGTATCTCCCCGGATAGCCCTGCGCTTTTTCTAAGTCGTGCCTGTCCGAAAACCCCCAGTTCATCGAGTCCCGAATTAACTTCGGGAAGATGAACTCCCCGTTTCGGGCCGAAAACGGGCACCTTCCCGATTGAAATCGGGACTCGGTGTCCGTTTTCGAGGGTTTTCGGACAGACACTACTTACGCGGGGTCAGAAAAACCGAACCTTCCCGATATTCTCGCGGGGACACACCGTGGTATCTCTTGAAAAAACGGGAGAATTCGTGCAACGAAGGGAATCCCATTTCACGAGCGACATCGCTAATCTGATACTCTTTGGACTCGACAAGCCCTCTGGCAATTTCCGCTCGCCTTTGATCGATGTACGACTTCAGACCGACCCCGAATTCCTTACGAAACCGGGACGACAAATGGCCCGGCGACATACCGAGACTCTGGGCCAAAGACTTGATCCTCGGGCCACCTTTCAGATCCTTTTCAACCAGATTAATGATGTTTTTTAAAAACTCTCCCTCTGGACTCTCGGGAATCTCATAGAGAACCATAAGGGCCGAAATCAGGTGTTCGACTATTCGCTTTTCGGGTCCCGAAAACCACCTCCTGCGTGGAACGATACCGGCCAGGGAACTGGTCAGAAAACGGGCGGTCGAGGAGTCGCTTACCACTGCAACATTTGGTCCCACAACATCGTAGGCAAGATCAAACCGAAATGACAGGTATCGAACTCCGGTCGAAAAATACTCCAACCGATGAACGACTCCCGGCCGAATGTACAATACGCTCCCTTCAGGAAGATCGCGCCTTCGTCCGCCCGAATGCAGCACGGCGTTTCCTCCCAATATGACCTCGACTTGCCATGTTTTGTGGGAATGGTTTCTCAAGACCCCCGATCTCGGCCGAAAATCCGCCCGCGCATAGTCGAGGTCACACAATCGATTTTGCCCAGTTTCTCGCATTTTGCTCGTTGCCGATACCGATTGGAGGAACGATATTACCAAGTATACTGCTGGGTAAAGGATAATATCAAACTGGAGCATATTCCTGCCATACTGCTTAAAGTTGGCAAAATTTGAATAAGCCACCGACTAGCCCAGGTTTCGCAGTCGAGAACCGCTGTGCCGAGCGGAGCCGAGGTAGAGCA
>CAYFVL010000273.1:0-7891 GCA_964346405.1 uncultured Fibrobacterota bacterium | reverse complement strand
ATCACAAATCCACTAACTACGCCTTGCCGGTGTGGGAAAAAACAATCAGGCTTAAGTGTCCCGCCGTCGACGAGAACTCTCAATGCGTTTGAACAGTGGATAGAAAAACAGAAACGCCGCCGTACTCACAACCACCGATAGTACCAGACTGCCGACCACATATTGAATGCCGCCCTCGGCAAGATTCTGCGCCGTCGAGTCTTCGGCTCCCGAGGGAAGCAGTGATTCGGGTATCAGCACTTTTCCGACAGTAACCGAAATCAGTATGAGAAAAGGCAGCATCGGAGCCGAAGAAATGGACACGCCGAGAAACCCCAACGGCCGATTCAATTTCAGCAACATACTCAGCCCAATAAGCATCAGCACTTGAAAGCCGTGAAACGGGGAGAGACCCAGCAATAGTCCGATCGAAAGAGAGATCGCCGCTCGCTTGGGAGTCGTATGTGCCTTGACTTCCTGCTTCACCAATGCCTGAATTTTCTGAAACACCGTATCGCCCGGGACCTCGAGCTTAGCCATGGGAAAGACAGTGCTGATGAATCCTGCCTTTCCGTTTACGATGCTTATTCGCCAGAAATCAATAATCGGACGAAAGTGCGAAATTCGTTGGGCTTTTGGCTGATAGAAAAGATGGATGTCCAGTTCGCGAACGGGAATTGCGTTCCATGCGGCTTTGATCAGCACTTCCTGTTCGTACTCGTATCGTGTGCCTTTCAGTTTTAGACCCGATGTCCGGGCGAGTGGGTACGCTCTGAAACCGCATTGCGTGTCGTGCAAGCGAATACCGGTGTTGTATTTGTACCAGAAATTGCCGAATCCACGGCCAAAACGCGAGCGGGCGGGTTGGGTGGTTTCCCCGAAGGGGATGCTTCTGTTGCCGATCCAAAGGGCTGTCGGATCGCTTTCGACTGCCTCCTTGAATGCGGGAATATCCCCGGCCACATGCTGGCCGTCGGCGTCAAAGGAAACGGCATGAGAAAACCCGAGTTCCCGAGCCCGGCTGAACCCTTTGTCAAGAGCACTGCCTTTTCCGCTGTTTCGCTCCAGCGTAACGGTTGTAATCCCGTCAATGCGAGACAAAATTTCAGCCGTCGCATCCGTTGAACCGTCGTTTACCACAATGATACAGGAACAGTACTTCCGTGCGCTCTCTATAACCGTCTCGATTGTGGTCGCATTGTTGTAGGTGGGAATAAGCGTGCAGATGCGAATCTCGGAAGCCGCGGCATCCGCGGGCGACAACCGTGCAGTTGTAACCGCATCCTCCCGCGTCACCACGACCTCGTGGGACGCTTATCGACTACCTTCATCTTCTTCCTGTTTTTCCCTCGAAGAGAATCGATTGTAGCGGTGTTTGAAACCAGTACCGGAAAGCTTACCCGGGCACGGCTCCGCAGATGTTCGGCAATAGAGGGAATATTGGCTGGAGCCGTGGCGGCGTGGATAGTGACCTGGTCGGCCGGCGATTCGTTTCCATCGAGCACCAGCACGTAATCCTGTATACAGTGCATTTCATCGAGAGCGTTTGTGATAGTCAGCGGGTACAGCGTCGTGCCACGTACCTTGATCATCTGCGATTTTCGGGCGAGAATGGGTCCTATTCGCATGGAATTACGTCCGCAACTGCATTGTTCGGCTATTTTGAACGTTATGTCTCCGGTGCGGTAGCGCAGCAGCGGCACACCTTCGATACCCAGAGGGGTCGCGACCAGTTCACCCGGTTCTCCGTCTTCGACCGGCATGCCGTTGTCGTCGAGAATCTCGGTATATATGAGTTCCGGGTGGGCATGACCGCCGGATTGCGCCGTGCATTCGCAGTACGCGACGGACAGCTCGGTGTTACCGTAAGTCGAATAGACCGACGCATCCCATGTTTTCTGGATCTCGTCTCCGATTGCGTTCAATGCCATATCCCGCGTACGGATACTCTCTCCGATGCAGAAAATCTTTTTGACCGACGAATTCCGGGTATCAAATCCTTTGGCCCGAAGTTCGGCGCCGAGTTTACGTATGAAAGAGGGAACTCCAACGAGAACCGTGGGATGAAGCAGCTCGAGATAGTATCTCTGCATTTCCATCGGCAATACACCTGCCCGGCAGGTATTTGCCCCCAGAAGGGACAGACCGCGGTAGTAGGCGATTCCCGCGATGAAGAGGCGGTCCAGGCTTACCAGCAATTGCGCACGGTCTCCGGCGGTCACGCCCGCCGAATGGAACGACAGCGCTTCGTTGAATGCCAGGCGGTCGAGATCGTTTTTGGTCATCCCGAAAATGAGCGGTTTGCCGGTTGAACCACTTGTTACCACGGTTTCGACTATCTGCTCGGGTGCAACCGCCCTGAATCGGTCGGAGTGCGCGGTGACCGTTTTCTTGTCGGTAAAGGGAAGCCGACGAAGATCCTCAAGAGTTCCGATGTTCTCGACATCGATGTCGGCAAGAGTTTCACGATAGTACGGTGACGCCTCTTTGAGGTGTCTTGCATGATTGCGTACCGCACGAATTCCCCTGGTTTCCATCTCATCACGAGAGCGAAATTCCCACGATAGTTCAGGCCTAAAATCCAACTATTATCCCTCCCACCACGAAGAACGGTAACTGGTAAATTGGTGTTTCTTCGTGACGCCTGTCGGAGTAAATGGTCGTCCATATATTCCGACGATTATAGATGTTCTGAAAGTCAAAATAGTAAATCAGATGCAAAAGACCAAATCCATACCGTCGCTCGAACCTCGTGTCGAGACGATGGTAGGCCGGATATCGTGTGCCGTTCAGCTCTTCTCCGGTATTCGTCCGCCACCGCCTGAAATCCCGGTCGTACTCGGGATCGGTATACGGTCTTCCCCCCAGATACCGAAATTTTCCCGATATCTCCATACGGTCGGCGACCGGCATGACCGGCGAAAGAATGCGAAACCATAGTTTCTCCCGAAGATTCTCGTACCATTGTCGGTCGAGCAATTCGAATTTTAGACCGCCTGTAACGGTAAGATTATGACGGAAATCGTAATCCGACGGATACCACTCACCGTTATGGCCGGGTCGGGGATCGTCCCGGAAAGATCGAGAGAATGAATACGCGGTGGAATAGAAGAACATGTCGGTGAGCTTTTTCTGTGCAAACACCTCAATTCCGGCCGCTCTGCCGTTCCCAATGCTTACCAGAGTGTCGGATTCATCGTACGGATCGGGAGTGAGAAGAGAGGCGTCAACCGCGAGCCGGGCATACTGTTTGTAAAAACCTTCTATCGTGGTCTTGATCTCGAGAGCATCGATGAAATACTCGATACCGATAACACCGGTCGTGGCTCGCTTGGGTTCGAGGTTTTTATTTGTTGGTTCGGCAACCAGGGCCGCATAATCGGGTTGCTGATGCTGGATACCGAAAGCCGCCGTGAGATCAAAGCCGGGACGAATCGGAACTACCGTACTGAGGCGGGGAGATACGGTCACGCTTCGATTATAGGTGAACCCGTCGACTCGACAGCCGGGGATCAGACGAATACGGTCGAACATATGCAGGACCGCCGAAACGTATGCCCCGTAATCGTATGCTTCCCGCTCGGCCCGGGTATCGTCGAGGTAAACTATCGGTTTGCCGGACGGATTAGTCATAACCGTTACGGTTGTATCTCCTCCCGGCCGCGGAATGTAGCGTTTCAGAGTGTCCGGCTCGGCGCTGATGTCGATTTTGAAATCCGCGCGCTGAACATGTGCTCCGAACAGCAGCCGGTTTTTCTCCAGGTTCAGTGCGTTCTGGAATTTCAGCGTCTGTTCACGTTCCAGTGAATGATTCAGAAAACCGGTGTCCGCGGGCGATGGATTGAAATTCAGGCGATCAAATGAGTTACCGGTCCCGCTTAGCGTGAGGACCGTTGAGTATCGATCGTTCCAGTACGCGTCCCACGATCCCCCACCGGCATAAATGGTCCCGCCGGATTCTATTATGTCGTAATCAACTCCCGTTTCTTCTATGGCGTTATCGATAGAAATGGAATTTCGTCCGTAAATGAGATTGGCGTAGAGTTTGTGCGGCCCAAAATTTTGAGACATCTTTGACTGAATTCCCCAGAATTCCGGTAATGCCTGGATTTCGGCCAAACGATCGATTACGCCGAAATAACTCTTGTGGCCCGAAGCCATGAAGGTGGCGTCCGACCAGAGCGGTCCCTCGATGTGACCGCCCACTCCGGACATGCCAAGATCAACGCCGCCCAGAATCATGGCGTCATTTCCGTCACGAAGGCGCACGTCGAGTACCGATGATGCTTTCCCGCCGTATTGTGCCGGCGGTGCTCCCGCATTGAATGTCAGTCCTTTAACCAGAAGTGGATTGATCAGGGAGACAACACCACCCCCCGAGCCCTGGTCCGCGAAATGGTTAGCGTTCGGTATTTCGATATTATCCATTATGAGCAGGTTCTCGCCCGGAGCGCCACCCCTGACAATCACTTCATTCACATTGTCGCCGCCCGATGAAACGCTGGGAAGATTCTGAACGGCTCGCTGCACATCGAGTAATGCCCCCGGGGTCCGAAGGATCTCGTCGAAACTCATGATTTTCGTGGAGGTCGACATATCGGGCGCTCTCTGGAATGATGTCGCACGAACCACCATTTTATCGAGTTCCGCGATCCGAGGCGCCAACTCCACATCGACACCTTTGGCCCGCTCTCCCGAAACGTATACGTCGTTACGAGAAAGAGGATCATAGCCGTTTTTCAAAAAGGTAACGGCATAGGTCCCCGGCTTGATATCCTCGAAAACGTATTCGCCGTCTTCGCTTGTGACGACGGACTTCTCTATTCCCTCGATCTCCACAAAAACATCACCCAGCGGCCGCCTCGATTGCGCATCGAGAACAACTCCGCGAATAGACCCTGAATACACTACGGGTAGTATCACGAAGAGGCATAACAGAGCTGTGAGGAGGTATCTTTCCGGTATGAGGTTGAGCCGGCGGTGCATTGTACGGTCTTCTGTTTCTGTCTAAATTTTATTGTTGCTCAAAGAATGCCGTGAGTTGGTTGCGAAACCTGGGTTAACAATGCTCTTGCCCGAAGAGCGCCGTTTATTCTCACGACTCCATCCAAGTCTAAAAATACATGCTGAACGAGGCCCGAGAACTATCCAACTTCGGCCAGAACTTCACGAAGGTCGTCCACGACCATCTCCATGGTTTGATATCGATCCGCAAGATCACTCATACATTTGTAGATTATTTCTCCGAGTTTGTCAAATCGCTCGGGGGGAGTGCGATACGTTGGTTTTCGTTTGGCAAGGGTGACCAGATTAGATTTTGTGACCGATTTCCTCACTTTGGGGTGGCTGCCGAAAAGAAGCTCATAGGCGACCACTCCGAAGCTGTAGATATCGGTGCGCTGATCGAGCGTTTTCGGGGCGAAAACCTGTTCGGGCGACATGTAGTACTGCGATCCTATGATAATACCGTCATACTTTTCCGTATATGACTTAATCCATCGGACCGTCCCGAAATCCCCAAGCTTCACCCCTATATCTGGAACCCCGTCCCGCTCGTAACAAGTGTCGGGATCGAATTTTTCAGGCTCGAAGCCGATTTTGAATAAAATGTTTTCGGGTTTGATATCTCGATGAAAAACACCTTCCTCGTGGACGTTTTGTATAATCGAGGCGATCTTGGTGAGCAGTGCGGTTTTGAAAATCAGGTTTTTGCGTGAATTATCGGCTACCCGTCGCTCGTTCAGAAGGTTCCGAAGCGTGTCTCCCATACGTTCCATGAGGATGAAATGGTATCCGTGCTTTGTATGAAATTCTCCGTGATCATAGACATGTACAACCCCTTTCGCCACCGGTTCGGAAAGGTTTTTCGATAGATGCCACTGGACGTAGGATTCATTGGTGAATCGCTTCTTGAAGTCCTTTACCCGCATCTCCTCGATATCCAGAGTATGACCAGGTCCTTTCCTGGGTCTGAGAAGGTCGGTTCGAAGGATTTTTATCGCAAAATCGTTTACTCCCGCATAGCTGGACCATGCCGTGAAAACGTGCGCAAATCCTCCCGTCCCAATATGGTCCTGGATGACTATCGGCGGCTTGTGGTACACAAAGGCGGCACGGGCCGCTTCGATATATTTCTGGAGTCCGGCTTTTGTTACTCGACGTTCGACAACGTCAAAATGTATCGGCAGGGATTGTCCGATTTTGGACATAATGCCGTCAATCGATTGATATCCCTTCATTATTCCTGTTTTTATCATTGGTATACTCTAAAATTAAGGGGCTCGCGCAAAAATAACCGCGCGAGAAAAGGCAAATTTGTTTCTACGCGAACCCTATAAGATTGAAGACCAAACAAAGGATGTGCTCGTTTCGTTTCGTTCGTGCGTCATTATAGACTTGAGAGCGCACTTCCGTCAATCCGAACGATTTTTTTGCGACAGTTTCCGCTGCATTTCGATCATTTGCGATCTCTGTGTACTGCGTTCATCGGTTCCGAGCAGTTTTAATCCGAGAGAGAGCACCGGCCGAGAATACCTTCTTCGCCAACTGATATGGCTTGCCGAACTGGCATTTTCGTGTACCGGGGGTATGGGATAATGTGCGGGGATTCCCGCCCGCAATCCGGAATGGACGGGACGGGAGAAAAATCTGTCGGCGAATGCTACAGACCGCAGGCCTCGAGAAGAGTATCAACGGTGGTCAGTCCCAGACAGGTGACGCGATCGGCACCGCCGTAGTAAATCTTGATCTCGCCGTCGGGTTCCGCTACCGCTCCACAGGGGAACACCACGGTCGGTACCAACCCCTGGATTTCGTACTGCTCCTCGGGAACGAGTATCGGAGTTTTTGCCGTACCGATTACTTTGGAGGGATCGTCCAGGTCGAGGACCATGGCGCCGGCGGTGTAGACCAAGGTTCGCGCAGCCGGCATGACACAGTGAGTTATGCAGAGCCAACCGTCGGGGGTCTCGATTGGAGGCGCACCGGCACCAATGCCTCCCGCACCGAAATTCATGAACGAATCCGGTCCCACAATCCGCTCCGCTTTTCCCCAGAAAACGAGATCGGGACTGTACTTAATCCAGATACCGCCGTTTCCACCACCGTTCGTGCCCATATTCGGGCGATCGAGCACCGTATACAAGCCGTTGATTTTTTTGGGGAAATAGACGGTATTGCGGTGGTCCGGTATGCCCTGGTAATCAACAAACTCCCAGCTCTCCGTCTCATCAGTACTCCGGAATGTCGCAATCCGACATCCTCGAGTCCCATGACAGGCGACCGTCATCAGAAGCTCGTCGGAATTTTCTATCCGCGTAATGCGAGGGTCGTAGATTACCGAGTCGGTGTATTTGCGCCACTTATCCGTATTCGGCAGCGACATCGGAGTCGGCCGAGCAGTGAAGTTTATCCCGTCGGGGGAATCAAGCCACCAGATCGTGGTCCTCTGATTGTAATAATTCACCCGGGCGGCCATGGCGTAGCTACCGTCCTTTTTCTTTATGCAGCCGGAATTGTAAGCCCCTTCGAGCTTCTCCGGGAAATTGTCGCGTGTCACTATCGGATTTTGGGGGTGTCGTTTTACAATCTCCAGGCTCATATTACTCTCTCTCTCCGTCTCGGCCGGTAGTACCGGAAAATCAAAAGGTCGGAAAAAACAGAAATCAAAACCTGATGAAAATAGCACACGGAACTGGTATGATGCGTCGTTTTCTACGGCACCGGGTTAATCTATAGATTCCCTATTCATTTAGACCGCCTGCCGGGGGCGTGATGCGATATATTATTGTTTCAGACCGGAAAAACATGAGCTCTGAGCGTGCCCTAACCCAGGTTTCGCAGTCGAGAACCGCCGTGCCGCGCTGCACTGAGCGGTGTCGAAGTGAGCGGAGCGATGTATTGCGTTGCACTG
>CAYFVL010000272.1:0-7916 GCA_964346405.1 uncultured Fibrobacterota bacterium | reverse complement strand
ATCGTGCAACAGCTTACGCAGAATGCCGTGAGTTGGTTGCGAAACTTGGGCTAAGTGGGCGAAGCCGAAATACCGAGGGCGATGTTCCGAGCGGTGCCGAGGGGAAGAGCATTATGCGTAAGACATTGTGCGAGATTGACTTAGCCCAAGTTTCGCAGTCGAGAACCGCCGTACGAATCTTCCCCCGAAAGCGCTTCTTTGCCTTTCGACTAAATCACTCCTGCTCCTGGGTTTTGGATTCCTCATCTTCGATCAAAAAGTAGTTGTCGATGTTCTTCAGTAACCATTCGGCTTTCCGCTGCGAAAGGATATTGGCGAGACGGTGTTCGGGGTACTTATCGACATCGATAGCCAGTGCGTTTTTCAGAAGTTTCTTGAACTCTTTTGCATCCTGATTGGCCACTGCGACGGATGTAGCCAGTGAGATATACGGAGCAGCTTTGGCCCCGTCGCTAAGCCGTACCGCTTCGGCAAAATGCTCACGGGCGAGTGCTTTGCTTCCGCCCCCGGACTCCGGAATACTTCCATAATAGGATATAAGATATTCGTGTGCGGGCACATAGGACTCATTCAGCTCCAACACTCTCCTCACCATGGCGACAGCGTTTTTGACAGTCATCGCGAGTTTCATATCGAATTTATCCGTGGTGTAAGCGCCGGTCCATGCCGCGGCGGTCCAGTACAGAAGTGACGTGTCGGCTGTTGTGGTGCGAGCCGGAATCGAATCGGTCGCACCTCCGATTATCTCGTCGGAAAATCCGGGATGACGAACATCGAGAGCCCGGAAAAGGTAATCCCTGGCCCGAAAGTACATTTTTTTCGCACGAGCCAGTTCTTCGGCCCTTTTTCGCACTTGCCTGGAAGACAGCATTTCGGCGGGTTGTTGAATGAATGCGTATGCGTACATGCTGAACCCCTTGCCGGCAGCCAGCAGAAGTTTGTCGTCTTCGGGCCTGCTCTGAAGCAGTGATTCGTAGGTTTTAAGGGCGAAAGGCAGGGCATCGGCAACAAATTCCGGATCATTATCCGAAGTGAACACGGAGTTGCCTTCGGCGGTCATTGCTTCGGAAACCTTTCCGATAGCCCATTGGTTCACGGAGCAGCCGGAAAACAGCAGAAATAGAGCTGGAATCAGTCGAGTACCGGTTTGGGCAATTTGCGCAAAACGCATCTTTATATCCTTACATGGGTTTTATGACAGACACTGTTAAAATACGTTAATCAGCCCAAGCCCAAAAGATGACTTCTTTGCCACAAGGAATTTTCGCACAATAACCTGATTATATTTTTCACTCACGAGTGCGTTTTCGACGGGTATCCTTATCGGAGCCGGGGGAAACGAATCGTATGAGTTGTGTGACAAACAAACCGCCAAGTGTAAGGAGTTTTATCATGATTGATTTAGACGATGCAATTCGGAAGATTCCGGATTTTCCCAAACCAGGCATTTTGTTCTATGATATTACCAGCATTTTCACCAACAGCCAGGCTTTTGAACAGGTAGTCGAAGAGATGCTCTCGACGTATCCCGACGGTTCGGTCGACGGGGTTGTGGCAATCGAAAGTCGTGGTTTCATTCTTGGTTCTTTGTTTGCTCTCCGAAAAAAGGTACCGCTGGTTCTTGCTCGCAAGAAAGGAAAGCTGCCGGGGGATACCATAGCGGAAAGCTACGATCTGGAGTACGGATCGGCCACCCTGGAGATACATACCGCCGATCTGACTCCGGGGAAACGCTGGTTGATAATCGATGATCTTATCGCAACAGGCGGAACACTGCTGGCCGTGGCGAACATGATAGAGCGTCAGGGAGCTGAAGTGGCCGGGATTTTCTCGATTATAGGGTTGCCTTTCCTCAATTATATGGAGAAAATCGGGAAGTACGAACCCAAAACCCTGGTGAACTACGACTCCGAGTGAAAATCCCGGAATAAAAAGTTACGACAACCATTTCTCTATTCCGTAATACAATCGAATTCGGTAAAATCCCGGGAATTGACCACATTGATTTCGGAAAGGCTCTGAATGATGTTCGAAAACATGCGTCGTATCTGCGATATCCTCACGTCTCAGGATATGCCTGCCGGAATCAAAGTCGGCGGGTGGGTGAGGACAAAACGGACTTCCAGGACTTTCACATTTCTCGAGCTTAACGACGGCTCCTGTCTGGCTAATCTACAGATTATTGCGGACGGGAACGTGGAAAGCTACGCAAGCAACATCGAGAGCTTAACAACCGGAAGCAGCGTAATGGTTGAGGGAGACCTGGTGGAATCTCCCGGGGCGGGACAGAAATTCGAACTTCGTGCGACAAGAGTGACGCCTTTCAATATCGCCGAGTCCGACTATCCTCTTCAGAAGAAACGGCATTCTTTCGAATTTCTGCGGGAAATAGCTCATCTGCGTCCGAGAACAAATGCGCTGGGAGCGGTAACCAGACTTCGGAACAGTCTCAGCTTTGCGGTCCACACCTTTTTCCAGCAACGAGGGTTCATGTGGGTGCATACGCCAATTATCACTGCGAGCGATTGCGAGGGCGCCGGGGAGATGTTTTCGGTGTCCACTATGGACTGCGCCGATATCCCGAAAACCGAGGACGGCGGTGTGGATTATGCAAAGGATTTTTTCGGCAAGCGTGCCGGTTTGACGGTCAGCGGGCAACTCGAGGCGGAGATTTATGCCACGGCAATGAGCCGGGTATATACGTTCGGTCCAACCTTTCGCGCCGAGAACTCAAATACCCCTCGGCACCTTGCGGAATTCTGGATGATCGAACCCGAGGCCGCGTTTTTTACGCTCGAAGAGGATATGGTTCTGGCCGAAAAATTCATACGGTTTCTGGTTGGGTGGTCGCTGGAGAAGGACCAAGACGACTTGGAATTTTTCAATCTCCGCATCGAAAAGACTCTCCTTGAAACGTTACATCATGTGGCCGACAGTTCCTTTGAGCGCTTGAGCTACACCGATGCCGTCGATATTCTCAAGAAAAGCGGCCGGGAATTCGAATATCCGGTTGAATGGGGCGTTGATCTTCAGACCGAGCATGAGCGATATCTCACCGAGATCGTATTCAAGAAACCAATTATCGTGTACAACTATCCCAAAGATATCAAAGCTTTCTACATGAAGCTCAATGATGATGAGAAAACTGTGCGGGCCATGGATGTGCTGGTACCACGCATCGGTGAACTGATTGGGGGATCTGAGCGAGAAGACCGTTACGATGTGTTGTTGTCGCGGATAAGGGAGATTGGGCTTTCGGAAACTGATTACTGGTGGTATCTTGATCTAAGAAAGTACGGAAGCGTGCCGCATGCGGGGTTCGGTCTTGGATTCGAACGACTGCTTTTGTTCATGACTGGAATGCAGAATATACGCGAGGTGATCCCGTTTCCTCGTTCCCCGGGAAATGCGGAGTTCTGATTGGCAAACGTAAAAAATCTTGTTAACCACGGCTCTGATGGTTATCCGCGTATGGGTTTACATAATAATGTTAAATGTATTGTTATGTTTTCGGGTGGCCTGGACAGCGTGATCGCAACGCATCTGCTCATTCAGCAGGGACTCGACGTGACCGCTCTACATTTTGTATTACCCTTTCAGTCCGGTATCGGTCTTCGGCATCAGACTGTCCGTGGATATGCCGAGCGGTTGGGGGTCCCCCTGGAAATAGTAGAGGAAGGCGGGGAATTCCTGGAGATGGTAAACAATCCCTCATTCGGATATGGGAAAAATGCCAATCCCTGTGTCGATTGCAGGATTCATCGTCTGGAAAAAGCCGCGGAAATAATGCGAGAACGGGGAGCATCATTTCTTGCCACCGGTGAAGTTGTCGGGCAACGTCCAATGTCGCAACGACGGGAATGCCTGGATACGGTTATGCGAAAATCAGGACTCGAGGGGTATCTTCTTCGCCCCCTCTCCGCGCAGATCCTCCCCCCGACGGTTCCCGAAGAAAAGGGATGGGTAGATCGGTCGAAATTGCTGGGCATAAAGGGACGGGGGCGAAAAGATCAGTTCGCCTACGCAAAACTGCATGGGCTTGCGCACGCCTCTCCCGGGGGTGGATGCCTCCTGACCGAAAAAGAAACCGGTCGTCGATTCAACGATCTTCGTTCCCATGAGCCTGAGTTTAGTCTCGGTGATTTCAAACTGCTTGCCTTTGGTCGGCATTTCAGACTAGGGGATCGGGTTCGCCTGGTGATCGGAAGAACGTATTCGGAGAATCTGTATCTGGAAAAGCTTACCGGTGGTGAAGATTTTCGCATAATCATGGCGGATACTTTGGGACCGACCGGCATTGTTCGTGGACCGGCTACCGACGAGGAGTTGAAAACCGCGGCTTCGCTTGTGGCGCGCTATTCGAAAGAACGTGAGCAAAGCGAGGTCCGCGTTCGTCTGGAAGATGCTGCCCGGAAAACGACCGTATACACTGTAGTTCCCGCCTCCGAAGAACTCTGTACCGCACTGAGGATTTAGTTAATTAGGTTAGAATTTGCGCTTTTCTGTGCTTTCCGTGCGAATGCCGACGGAGCCGATTCATCTAATTGGCTCTGTTTTTTTTCTGAAGACAAATCGCGGCGCCCGGGTTCGAACGCTTTTTACAACTTCTTGAGATACCGCTTTTCCAACCTGCTCCGGCTACTGCTCACTAAAAACTTGTCAAGTTCTGTGGTTTTGAATTATATTGATCTATATGAGTGATTCTGCTCTCTTGTTTTTCAGAATGTGACATTTTTAGATGAATTCGATTTTCTCCTACACCGACTATCAGACCTATCTTAGGGACTGGCTCTCCGAGCGGAAAAAAGCGGGTCTTTCGTGCTCCAACCGGTGGTTTGCCGAACAAGTCGGCGTCAGGTCTTCCTCGTATTTAACCTCGCTTCTCAAAGGCATCAGGAGACTGTCACGAAAAAGCGCCGCAAGGGTATCCGGGATCATTGGTCACTCCCCAGTGGAGAAATCGTATTTCGAAGCCATGGTGAGGTACGCCGGAGCGAGGAATTCGGAAGACGCCAATCGATGGTTCTCCGAAATGGAGAAAGTCCGGGGATCCGACGTACATGTCGCCGGGGGGCCTGAACATGCCTATTACCGGGAGTGGTACCATAGTGTGGTTCGCTCGTTAGTTGGTATGTATGCGTTCACCGAAGCCGATTACGGCAGAATTGCCAATATGGTCTCTCCGCCCATAACACCAAGCCGCGCACGACGGTCCATTGAGCTGCTTCTTAAACTGGGCCTGGTGGATCGAGACCGGAACGGCACGTTCCGGATAGCCGATACCTCGCTCACGACCGGTGCGTATGTTCGTTCCCATACCATTCATGGATACCAGCAACGCACACTTCAGCTTGCTCTCGGGGCACTGGAACGATACTCTCGTGAAGAGCAGGATATCTCCACTCTGACCCTCGGCGTGCCTGCATCACTTATTCCCGAACTGAAAAACATGATTGCCGATTTTCGAGGCAAAGTGATTGACCGCGTCAGGGCTCAGGCTACGGCGGATTGCGTGTATCAGATGAACATTCAGCTTTTTCCATCCTCGGAGATTCCCGCAAAGACGGAGCGTACCAATGACTAAGAAGGCATTTTTAGTAGTGTTTGCACTCACCGGCATATTCTGCCAATCCGATTCTCCCACCGCTCTCGACAATGGAGGCGGAAACACATCGGAAACTACCAATGGAGTCACTCTGGTTCGATCCGGAGATGATATTCGGGGTCGAACACGGCCGTTTGCATTCGTCGGTATTTACAGCAGTGATTTCGTTGGCCCGAAAGTGTGGGGAACCTCGGATTCCACAGTTGCCGATTTGGTTGGTGCATTCTCTTTTGAGTCGCCGGCTCACGGCACCTACAACCTGATCGCTCGTGATCCCGCCACCGGAATGGCCCTTCGATACCAGAACCTCATTGTCGACTCCGATTCGATCTACATCACGGAGGGTGGAGATTTCTCCCCGACCGGTGTCCTGGTTGGTGTTCTTCGGGACAAAGACTCAACCATATTCCCCTACTCATTCTGTTTTCTTGTGGGTACTCCGTTTTACACAGTGAGTGACAGCTTGGGAAAGATTCGGTACGACGACCTCCCCGCGGGAGAGTACACGGTGGGCATACCGACCATCTCTGCGGTCGAGGAACCTGGTCGTCCAGGAACGTACGAGGAGAAGCGATTCCACATTTCGAGTAATTCTACAACAATATGGTAAGGTGGGTGACATGATGGTTTACTTGCGTATGACAACAATACTTGCATTGTCGGGCATGGCGGCTTTTTCAGAGTGGTCGGGTATAGGACTTGGCGACAGCTATTGTGAAAAAATCGAGATTCATGAAGGGCGCTACTACGTTGCCACCGATAACGGAATCCGGACCCGCGGCGTGAATGATTCCAATAGTGAATGGAAATCCATCGGACCCGGCGAAGGGATGGTTCTTGATTTCATCATTTTCGACTCGCATGAGATCATTGCTTCGAGGCATCTTCGGAATGATCTCGACCCTTCGGATACTGTATCCATTTTCCGCACCATCGACGGTGGAACAACCTGGGAACCATATCAGAACGGGTTCGGCGGCCCGAATGCGGTCTATTACGGCCACGCCGTCTGCACACATCTTGAGCACGATTCGGCAAAACCGGATACACTGTATGCTCGGGGTCCGTACGTTGCCGCGAAATCATATGATCGTGGACAGAGCTGGACGGTCATATATCCCAGCAAAGGTGACGGAATGGATGCCTGGGGCTATATCGGTTATCAGGCAACAATCATGAAAATCGACGACTATGTACCGGGACGTATCTGGGTTGGAGGTGAGGCCTCGCTGTTTCAAGGGTATCTTGCCAAGTCCCTCGATTATGGAGATACCTGGGTGACATACTCACAAGACGACTTTTTCGAACAGAACCCCGGCGACAACGCCTGCTACACCGTGGTTCCGAACCCAGTGAATGCCCGGGTGCTGCTTTTGGGAATGGAGGGATACATTTTCAAGAGCGCCGACGAAGGTGAAACCTGGACCCTCTCGTATGAATCTCCCAATTATACATACATCATGGATATGGAAAACAGCCCGACGACGGAAAACAGGATATACGCGACCGGTTCGGACAACGGGACCGTTGGCGGCAACCTGTTTTTCCTGATTAGCGACGATTTCGGTGAAACGTGGCAGAAAGAGAATGATTCCGAGATACCGGACGGACGCGCGACCAACGATCTTCTTATATTTAAAGAGCAAAGCCGCGATGTTCTTATTTTCGCCACCAACGACGGGGTTTTCAAATATGCCGAACCACCGACACACACCGGAAGGTTACCTGAATCTGCTCAGACGAACCGGCGGAATCGGCCACAGCTTCGCCTGTCCGGCCTGGGTGGAGAGCATAACGAAATCCAGGCAAAAAGCCGGACGCTCTTTGATCTTTCCGGGAAAAGAATCGCCGATTCCAATCGATCGCGAACCTCCCGGATGGGCATCCATATCGCAAAGCCTTGACCCGACTTCAACAGTCCAGAGACGCCGTACCGAGCGGAGCGATGTGTTGCGCTGCTCGACGCACCTGGTGTCGAAGTGAGCGTAGCCGAAATGCCGAGGGCGATGCCCCGAGCGGAGCGTTGTGTTGAGCGAAGCGCTGCATTGCGCTGCACTGAGCGGTGTCGAAGTGAGATAGTCGAAATGTCGAAACATCGAGGGGAAAGGGCATCAGGCTAAGAGGTTGTGGGAGATTGGCTTAGCCCAAGTTTCGCAGCCGAGAACCGCCGTGCCGAGCGGAGTCGAGGCGATGTCCCGAGCGGTGTCGAGGGGCGATGTCCCGAGCGGAGCCGAGGGATAGAGCAGTATGCGTAAGGTGTTGTGCGAGATTGACTTAGAAAAAGCGCAGGGGTATCCGGGGAGATACCTTG
>CAYFVL010000271.1:0-7951 GCA_964346405.1 uncultured Fibrobacterota bacterium | reverse complement strand
CTCGCACAACATCTTACGCATACTGCTCGTTCTCGGCTGCGAAACTTGGGTTAAGCATCTCTCTACACGGACCAAACGCTCTTCTCTTCCCGCACAAAAGTATCAAACGAAACCGGTGGTCGTCCAAGAAGGTCTCGAATTCGGGTATCTCCCTTGTACTGCGCCGCGCCGAATCTGGTCGGCAGGTAAATGCCGGTCATGACCAGTGCGAATTTGAGAGGAGTTCCGTTGAGGAGACAATAGATCACGAACCCGGGTGGTGACGGGCTTCGGTAGGTGATTTTCCTTCCCAGTACCGCTGAGAGCGTATCGGCAACTTCACCGTACGTCAGAGTGTCCTCCCCGGCGACATCAGCCGCATCAGCGGTGATTTCTCCACGTAATGCCCTGAATGCGACTCCGGCGATATCGCGTACATGAATGAACGTGGTTCTTCCTTTCCCGCAGGGAGCCACCAGCTCGTTACGCTCCCGGATCTCCCCGGCGTGGGTGGTCGACAGGTTCTGCATGAAAAACCCGGCTCGGAGAAACGTGTGCTCCAGTCCCAGCTTTTTTATTTCCTTTTCTATTGCATGATGGGGAACCACCGGAATTTTGTCCGCACCCAGAAGACTGAGGAACACAATTTTACGCACCCCGAATTCGCGGCAGGCTCTCAGAAACGGTCCGATAGTTCTCTTTATGTCGGAGATCCGTGGAGGACGGACCAGAAAGACCTGCGACACACCACGAGCCGCCGAATAACTGTCGGTATTCTCAAAGTCGAGATACCGATACTCAATCCCGTCTCCGCTTCTCCGCCCCGGACTTCGTCCTGCCGCAATGCAGGGCACATTATGTATCCGGCACAGATTCAGCACCTCGCTGCCGACATTTCCCGAAGCACCAGTTATAAGGATCATATTGTCTCCCAAGCTGTCCTTGACTACCGACGGTCGGTGACTTCCCCGCAAGCAGCCTGAATGAAGCATGCTCTCAGTCCACCAGACACAGTGCGAATTTCAAATTTCCCCAAACCGTCAACCGTCGACCGTCAATCCGCCCTTCACCTTCCCCAACCCACGTTTCAAATCCTCGATCGCCATGTATCCCGAAGGTACTATCATCAAAGCGATTACCGTCACGAACAGGACTCCGAAACCCAGACTCAAGGCCATGGGAATCAAGAATCTTGCCTGTAGTGATGTCTCGAATATCATCGGGGCCAGGCCGAAGAATGTTGTCAAAGAGGTCAGTAGTACCGGGCGAAAGCGGCGATGGCCTCCGGCAATAACGGCTTCGAGCGGCTCCATTCCCTCTTTTCGATTATCATTAATGGCTGCGATCAGTACCAGCGAATCGTTGACCACGACACCGGCAAGCGCCACCAGCCCAAGCAAACTGATCAGGCTGAGCTGATACCCCATGATCAGATGGCCCAGAAAAGCACCAACTATGCCGAATGGTATCGCGCTCATGACAATCAGCGGCTGGAGATAGCTCTGAAATACAATTGCCATAAGCCCGTACATGACCAGCAATGCTATCAGCAGTCCTCGACCGAGCGCCCCGAGCGATTCCTGCAACTGCTGTTGCTGACCGGCGCGTTCATAAGAAAGCCCTGGGTAGTCTCTGGTGAGCATGGGAATAGCTTTTTCAACAATATTTCCAAAAACCTGTTCCGCGTTCGTTATTGACGGGTTGACATCCGCCGTGACGGTAGCCACTCGTCGCCCGTTTTCACGATTGATCGCGGTATATGACCTTCCTCTGGATATAAATGCCGCCTGCTCCAGCGGGACTTCCCCGCCACGCTGAGTCTGAATGATCATCTGGTTCAACGAGTGTTCGGACCTGCGTTGCTCCCGGGGAAGACGAACATAGACCCGCATCTCATCTCGTCCGCGCTGCTGCCGTGTTGCCTCTATTCCAAAATATGCGGCGCGGACCTGACGACCCAGATCGCCCTCGGTGATTCCCAGAGCACGTGCTCCGGGACGCAGTCGCAGATCCAGTTGCACTTTTCCCTGCTGGTATCCGTCGTCAATATCAAAAACACCCGAATACTCACCCATCCGGGCGGCCAGCCGTTCAGCCGCTTCCCGGAGAACGTCATTATCCGCATGCGACAATTCTACGGCAAGGGCCGCACCCCCGGAGGGACCGATACTGAACTCGAACGCAAGCCTTTCTACCCCCGCAATTTCTCCAGTCTTGCGTCGCCAGATTCCTGAGAAGCCGCGAGAGGAAATGTCGCGATTCCCCGGTGCGACAAGCTGCATCGTGATATATCCGATATTCGCCGCCCCTACTGAGCGACTTCCACGAGGACCGCCGCCCACCCTTTGATTTCCGATCTCGGAATAGATCCCCTTGACGACCGACCTTCCTTCCGCTTCCTCGATCGAGTCCCGAACCGCCCGAGCCGAATTCATCACCCGATCCATAACGGCCCGCGTCTGCTCGAGTGACGACCCGAAAGGGAGTTCTATCGAGGCGGTAACCACGTCCCCTTCGATTCTGGGGAAGAACATGAATTTTATAATGCCGCCCCCCACAAGTCCGAGTGCGACAATCAGCACAGCGGCAGCGAAAGTCAAGGTCAACACCCGGTGTGTAACAATTTTCCGCAGACGGGGAACATACCAGTTTTCAATCCACCATTCCAGACCTCGCGCGACTTTGTCTTGTTGATGATTCAGCCAGGCCAGTGGTCCCTTTTTGGGTTCCTTCTCATGGTGAGCAAGATGAGAGGGAAGTATGAACAGCGATTCAAACAGCGACAACAGTAGAATGGGTATTACAATCAGGGGGATGTTTGCGAAAAGTTTTCCCATCACACCCGGAACGAAAAGAATTGGCGCAAACGCCACCACTGTCGTCAAAACGGAAAAACAGACCGGTACGGCAACCTCCCGCACTCCGTCAATGGCCGACGCGAACGGTCCTTTCCCTCCTCGGCGTTGATTGAATATCGACTCCCCAACCACAATAGCATCGTCAACCACAATTCCCAGCACGAGAATGAAAGCAAAAAGGGAGATCATGTTGATGCTTACGCCCAGGGCCGGCATGAACAGAAAAGATCCGCAGAACGATGCCGCCATGCCTACCGTTACCCAGAACGCATGGTGCAATTTCAAGAATAATCCCAAAATCAGAAGAACAAAAAACAACCCGAAGAGGCCGTTCTTCAATAGTAACCCGATACGCTCGGCGAAAATTTCGGATGAATCGTCCCAGAGTTCCAGTTTCAGCTTATCCGGAAGCCGCCGTCGTTTCTCCTGAGTGTATTCCTGAACCGCCGCCGAGATTTCGAGAGGCGTCTCTTCACCGACCCTGAACACCGTAATCCGGGCGGCACGCTCACCATTGTAATATGCCTCCATGTCCTGTTCGGTGTAGTCTACATAGACGGCACCCAGATCACCTACCGTGATCCGGCTTCCCGCATCACCGGCCACGACCGCGATGTTCTGGAACTCTTCTATCGTGCGACGCTCTTCGGTTGTCCGAAGCAAAATTTCACCAGTCGGTGTTTCAATGGCGCCGCCGGGAAGATCCACGGAGGCGTTACCGACGGCCGAGGCTATGCGCTGAAGTGTTACGTTGTGCCGTCGAAGGCTTTCCATAGGAACCGCAATCGTCATTTGTGGAGCCGGAAGGCCTTCAATCTGAACCTGAGTGATATCTTCCCGGTTGAGAAGCTCTTCACGAACTTCCTCGGCGGCCGTTCTCAACTGCTCCGGCGGCACGTCACCATGCAGTATGACGGACACCACCTCCCGCAACGGGGTGAGCAGACTTACCGTGGGCTCTTCGGCATCACGTGGAAACGAGGTAATCCGGTCAACCGCACCCTTTATGTCGTTGAGCACACGGTCGTCATCGGCATTGGTATGCAGCTCGGCCGATATCTGCCCGACTCCTTCCGAAGCCGTGGAGCGAATCTCTTTTATGCCCTCAATGCCGCGAATCGCTTCTTCAATTGCCAGTACTACCCCTTGCTCGACTTCTTCAGGACCAGCTCCCGGATACGGCACACTCACCGTCACCTGATCGAGGGTAACCTCGGGAAACACCTCCTGCTTTATCGAGGGCAGAGTAAGCAGACCACCGACGATCATGAGCGCCATGATCAGATTGGCGGCAACGCTGTTATGCGCCATCCAGGAGAAAACGCCACGAGCCTCCCGAGCTTGTTGCTCATTCATCGGGATTTGCCCTCCGTGTGGATTTGGCCGAAGCGCCTGGGCCGCCATTCGATCGTACCCGCATTCCCTCAACCGGGGAGGTCAATGCACTGGTTATGACTCGAGCCCCGGCTTCCAGTCCCGTTTCCACGTACACGCTGTCGTCACTGCGCCAAACGATGTCGGGATGCACCATATGCAGGGAGCTGTCCGCGCCAAAAAGATAGAGTTGATTTCCGTTTCGCAGGGCGGCTCGCGGAATCGCGTAGATCGAATCGAGACGGACTCCTTCGATGAAAACCTTTACGTATGCGTCAATGAGCAGGGGCGTGAACGACTGAACCGGGCTGTCGACATCCCGAAGGCCCATCGGGTCTTCGATACTTACCAGCAGACGCGCCATCCTTCCGGTCGGCTCAACGTCCCCAAACAGTTTCTCGACTCGCCCGGTTCTGATAATCTCTCGCTTACCCACAACGTGCCGAATCCGCGCCGGTGATCCCGTGTCGGCGGTGATCCCGGGGATCGATATGTACGGTATGTTCTCTTCCGGTAAGGCAACCCGCAACCAGTAGGCATCGGTTCCCACCAATGTCCCCGACGGGCTCTGTGCGGAAATCAGTTGTCCTATATCGGCGTTTTCATTTCTCACAAACCCGTTAAACGGCGCTCGCACCTGAGTCCTTCGGACGTTGAGCCTGGCGCGCTCCAGACGCGCCCGGGCCGCGGCAACCGACGCTCTCGCACTCTCAAGCTGCGGCTTTCGAAGTGCCAACGACCGGTTTGCCCCCGCCGAATCCACCTCGTCTCCAAAAAGCTCCCACTCTCTTCGCGCGACCTGTTGTTGCCCTTCTTCCTGCTCGAGTCGTGCCTGCGCCTGCCGCAGAGCCGAGGAGGCTTCCTGTACGGCAACAGTATAATCGCTACTGTCAATCACAAAAAGCAAATCGCCTTCATGCACCACTCCTCCCGGAACGAATTGGGGATTCACCCATACGATCTGTCCGGACACCTGCGGAACTATCTGAACTTCACGTTTCGGTATCACCGAACCATATGCACCGAGAACCACGCGGAGCGAATCGGGATAGACGGTAATCGTTTCTACCAGAGGGGCCTGTTTCCGAGTCGGAGCCCGGGGCGGCTCCCGCCGCATTACAGTCAGAAAAATCGCAATCCCAACCGCACCCAGAATGATGAGCGCCGGAAGCAAAAAACGCCGTAGTTTTGAATGTTCAGCCATTATTGTTTCCTTCCAAAGCTTCCGGTTGTCTGCCGCGAAACGAAAAACCGCCGCCCACGGCGCGGTACAACTGAACATGATATGCGAGAAGTTGCCGTCGGGCCTCTATAAGATTCTGCTGGATTCGCTGCAAGGATTGCAATGCGGTCAATACCTGAAAATAAGGCAATGCGCCCTGCGCATATCGCTCCCGTGAAAGCCGCAATGCCTTGCGGGCCGCATCCTCCTGCTCCTCCAGGCTTTCCAGAAAAGTCTCCCAGGTTCGAATCAGGACCAGGGCGTCGCGCACTTCTTGCAGAGCAGTCAGCGCCGTACTTATATAGTTGTAGTATTCCACTTGCGCCGCGGCATCGGACTGCTGCATATTCCCGAGAAGTCGGCCACCCTGGAACAGCGGTTGAGAGAAATTGGCCGAAAGGCTCCAAAGCCACTGCTCAAAAAGATCCGCGATTTCTCCGGCTGTCGAGAAGATGTTTCCGGAAAGGCGCAGGGAGGGCAAAAAGTCGAGAACGGCGGCGGCAGCCCGGGCATCGGCCGCTTGAAGCCGCAACCATGCGGCGCTTACATCGGGGCGATGCTCGAACAGGTCGACGGGAACCCCCTGTATTTGTAGCGCGGGAAATTCTGGAAGTGAACGCGTCGTGATTTCCGTATCACTACCGGGCAATTGTCCAAGCATTATGCGCATCTGATGCTGTAAGGTCTCCACCCGTCCCCGGGTTTGCGCAAGACGACCACGAATTGTCTCAACCTGCTGCTTCTGCTGGGTAAGATCGATCGCCGAACTCAGCCCCTGAGAAAAGCGCAGCCTTGTTAATTCCTCAAATTTTAACGAAAGCTCCAGTTGTTCGTGAAGAAGATCGAGTGTTTGACGCTGTGCGACCATGGTCAACCACGTATCGGTAAGCCTGGCGGCAAGACTGATACTCATCGCCAACGCATCGGCCCGGGCCGCCTCGGCGTCCCACTTGGCGGCCAATCGACGGCGAATCAGACGTCCCCACAGGTCGACTTCGTACGATGCGGTAAACGAAGTCTGAAACTGGTTTACTTTGCGAGTCTCGTCGGTAAGCGAAGCTTGGCCGGTCGTGCCCTCACCGGTTCCTCCCGGTGTCACTTGTTGCCCCGGAGCCCCTCCTCCGCCGATATCCGAACCACCGCCGGCCCCGACGGATATGCCACTGATCCTGGAACGAGATGCGGATGCCCCTGCCGAGAGGACGGGAAATAATCCCGCCCCGGCGATTTTGCCCGCGGCACGCGCCTGTTTCACTCGTGTCCAGGCCGTCAGAATGTTGAGATTGCGTTCGAATGCCAGATCAATCAGCGAATCGAGTTCGGGATGGTCTATCCATAGAGGAGGAGGCCTATCGATGCTCAGTGTATCATAGGCATCATCAAAACTGATGTATTCATCGATCCTGGTATGATACCTGGGGCCAACGCACCCCATCAGATACAGAACACCTGCCGCCACAAGTACGGTATGTTTTGGGTTGTAACGCATGAGACTTCGGTTACATTGCTGCTTTGTGGTCATAATGCACGCATTCTTGCATTGTGTTGGAGATTCCGAAACGATTCGACTCTAGCCCAGGTTTCGCAATCGACTCACTGAACATCCGCAACCCTTCTCGCGACGTGATCAAAAACTGAGATTGCATCGAGAAGCCTGTCCTTTTCCTCCGGGCGTAATATCGAGAGTTTCCTATCGATATGCCGACGAATCAGTTCCTCGGCCCGACCGGCTTTTGCCACTCCTGCTTCAGTTAGTTTCAGCCTTATCGTTCGTCGGTCTCCGGAATCACGAAATCGGCCTGCCAACCCCTTTCGTTCCAGGGCATCGACCAGACTTGTTGTCGACCCTTTCTCTATATCCAGCATTCTGCTGAGCATGGACATTGTTGTATTCATCCCGTGATGCAACATGATCAGCGCCTTCAACTGGGTGCGGTTGAGATCGGGGTCGACCGACGCGGCATCGAAGTCATGGAACAGACTTCTCATAAATACCGGAACACACCTGAGAATAGCAACTGCCGGACCATTGGAACGGTTCACTGCGTTTCGCCTTCGGAATAGTAATTGCGATTGTTAGATGCATTCACCTTTTACCTCGCAATCTAACAATTAGATTTCTAATAAAATTGGCTTTTGACGTGTCGAGAAGTCAAGTCGGTGGGCCGGAGATCGCGTTCAGGATGCCGTTTTTGGATCGATCAATATCACTTTCAGGGCGATTGCGACATAAAAGTAGTCGGTGGAGGCGTAACGTGATTACTCGTGAATGGACAAATTGATCCGCAATTCCTATTTTTTATGACGAATAGAGCGAAGAACGGCTGTGAGTTAGTGTTGGTTCGGAAACTCCCCGTTCAACTCGACTATCTCGGTGTCCGTTTACGGGGTTCCCGGACAGACACTAATCAGACGAAATCGATACACTTTAGCCCAGGTTTCGCAGTCGAGAGACACCGTACCGCGCTGCACTGAGCGGTGTCGAAGTGAGCGAAGCCGAAATGCCGAGGGATAGAGC
>CAYFVL010000270.1:0-7972 GCA_964346405.1 uncultured Fibrobacterota bacterium | reverse complement strand
CGCACAACATCTTACACATAATGCTCGCTCTCGACTGCGAAACTTGGGCTAGAATAGCCCTTTGAGCTTGTTTTTGACATCTTCTTTAGCCTCTTGTGCCTTTTTCCCGGTCTTCTCACGCACCTCTTCAGTAGCTTTTCGAGCCTCCTTCTCCGCGGCTTCTTTCCTCTTCCGAGCTTCCGATTGAACCCGTTCCCGTGCTTCTTCGGCAGCTTTTCGCGCGGCCTCTTCAGCGGCTTTCTTCTTCTGCTCCAGTTCCCGACGGGCCTTTTCCTCGAGATTTTCTCGCGGGGATTGCTTTTTCGCTGTTTTTTCCCCGGAAGCCGCCTTGAAAAACGGAGTCCCCGGCTTTGGCGCGGAGACATTACCGCCAACAGGTAAGACAACCGTCACACGCCCGTCAGAGTCGGCCTGGGGACCGACTGAGCCGGAAATTTCATTCACCATCTCGCCCGCTTTGTCTCCCAGGACTCCGGAAGCAAGATCTTTGACACCGGATCGAACCGCCCCCGCTCCTCGAAGCAACAGTCCGGACTGACTTCGGGAGAGTCGGTTTTCCACCGCGAGACCGAGCGAGGCATCGAACCCGACGCTTCCGGAAACCGCGAACTCGTTTCCGGCGGTTACAACCCGAAATTCCTCGAAAAACGCTTTTTCATCCTCTATCCGTATGCGCATTCGCATGTCGCGAAACTTCACCTCGCCCGTTGGAATATCGACGACTTTAACGAATTCATTTACCGGCCCGAGCATGCCGGAAACCAGTTCGCTTTGCGCGATTCTGCCGTCGGCGAGGGTGATACGGACCGTACCGTCGAGTCCGGCGATCAACTGATCCACCGTGCCACCGGTGGTCCGAAATTCCGTTTTCAGCGCACCGGTTCCGTAGAGAATGTCGTCAAGGTTCTGAAGGTGACTATAAAGGGCATTGCTCTGGGGGAGAAGATCGTTGAAATGGGTCACGAATTGATTCATATCCACATCGGTTGCCGCAAAATCAGTATTCACCTTCAAATTCTCGTTGTCGACGGCGTTGACCTTCAGATTGTTTTCCATCCTTCCGCCGTATACCCGGGCACGAACACTCATATCCAGAATATCATCGATCGACTCAATCTTCACATTCACGTTCGTCAGCTCGATACCTTCATACACCAGCTTATGATTGGAAATCGTTCCGGAGATATCGAGTCCTGGGAGTGGTGCGGGAAGAAGAAGTGACGGTTCCCCCGCCGAAGTCGTTTCCGTGGCTGAGTCTTTGGTGGCGGATGCTGCCGTGGACTTGGGGAGGAACTCATCCGTATCAAGAAGGGATGAAGTAATCATGAAATCGAAGCGGGGTCTTGGACCACGTTTTGTCGTATCCGGCAGCACCAGTGTCAGATAATTTTTCAAATCGCCGGTCAAAGATAATGACGACTCCCCAATTTTGATGTCGAGATTTTCGGAAATACTTAGCGGGCTGAATTCTACGTTTCCATCCGCAACCAGGGGTTTTGTTATGGCGGGAGTACGTACGGTAACGGCCTCGAGCTTTACCCCTCCTCCGGCATCGAGCTTTGCGGGGTTTTCGGGGTCAACCGGTCCTTTGGCATGTATGTCGGCATCGATAATACCGTCCAGAGATGTCCCTTCCGGGAGTTTCACAACGTCCCCGAGATCTCCCAGGTCAATCTTCGCTTTGAGTCTGCCGTCTACCACCGGATTCGCAAAATCGATTACTCTGGCTTTCAACCATATCGGGTTTTCACCCATTTTCAGTTGAAATTTCTGTATAGTGAGGGTGTTTTGGGTAAATGCCATGTCCGCATTCATATCCGTGAAGGATTTAGGGAGATCCGCGTACCGCACCACGCCGTCTTCGATAAAAAAGCGTCCGTCGATCGACGGACCACCGGAATCCGAAAGTGTCCCGGTCACGGTGGCATCAAACCGCATAGTGCCGGACGCGGCGGTTCTTTCGATCTCGGGCACAACGGAAACCGGAATTTCGTCGAGGAGATCGGCAATCGAGATATCTCCACTTTGCAGTGCCAGATCCAGCTTTGGCGAATTGTTGAAATCCTCGACTGTACCGGTAACAGTCAGTGCGACTTTCTGCAGAGAAGCTTTCAGCTCTTTCACGACGGCCTTACCGTCGACTGCGTCCACCAGCAGATCGTGGCGAACGGTGAAATTCAGACCAGTCAGCGGAGTATTGACCTCGGGGGTACGAACCGATATGTCCGAAATCTCCAGTCTGCCGGTAGTGTTTATGTCGCGCAGTTCCCTATCGATACTGAAACTCACCGACTGATTCATATTGCCGACCAGCACCTCACGATCGGCTACTCGGTCGCGATATACCAGGGATGCGTTCTTTATCAGCAGTTCCTCGAGCGTTATGGGCAGCGGAACCGCGGGACCGGATGATTCCTTCTTGCGATCGGCTTTTTCGGCCGTGGAATCCGATTGCAGAACCGCCAGATCGTCGAAATTATAGTTTCCGGCAGAATCCATTTCAACCTGGATATAAGGATGTTCAAGCAGGACTTTGGTGATTTCCACATTCCCCTTGAACAGCGGTATGACCCGGACACCGACCCGGAGATTGTCCAGAGTTACAAAATTACCTCCGGTGAATCCGGGGCGATCGGTATCGGCAATGCGAAGTCCGGAGATCCGTGCCCCAATAACCGGCCAGAAAGAGAGTCCGAGTCCTTCGATCTCAACATCTCTGCCGAGTGTTTTCTCCACCTGGGGCACGACCATTGTCTTGAGTTTAGACGGAGGGAACACAACGAACAAGGTCGCGACCAGTCCAACGAAAAGAATCAACAAGACGGCGATCACGCCAACGGCAATTTTCACGGGTTTACCTAAAGACATTTCATTTCCTTGTTTTGGAGATTGTTTGCGGTTCGCAGTAGGGATTATCCGTCAAATTTTTCGAATGGTTCGGCCTTCCGGCAATCTGCTGCTGGACCTCCTTGATACGATTCTTTGTCTCCGGATGGGTGGAAAATGCTTCTATGGTCCATCTGGGATTCGTCTGATTATCCAGATACTCCAGAAACAGCTTCATTCCGTTCGGATTACGATTCACATCGATTAAATACTCGACGGCGAGACTGTCGGCCTCGTATTCGTTCTCGCGTCCATACTTCAAAAAGGTAATGTGGGTCCCGGCGCCCAGGACGGTCCGGAGTGCGGATGAATCGCCTACAACCATGTCGAGAACGAAATCGGTGCCGTAGGCGTTTACCAGTTGCCGTGCTCCGTGGCGTTGGGTTACGTGGGCGATTTCGTGAGCAAGCACCCCCATTATCTCTTCTTCGGTCTTGGCGGCCTTGATCAGTCCGGTATACATGTAGATGAATCCCCCGGGCACCGCGAATGCATTTACCACCGAATCGATATCCACTACCTCGAATTGGTACTCGATGCCCTGACGGGGATCGACAGTCTCGGCAATCAGAGTTCCAAGAGAATCGATATACCGTACAAGTGGAGCATCGCTGCCGTGAGTGTCTTTATACAGCGGATACTGAGCCGTGTCGGCTTCGATCTGACGGCTGAAATTCTTCCCCATCTGCACTTCTTGCTCGAGCGGTATGAGGATATTGGTGACGGCGACGCTTGTTTTTTCGCACTTGGACAGCAGGACAAGGGCTAGTGAAGCCAGGAAAAAGGATTTTCTCATAAGATCTGCTCCCCCGGACGAACAAATGGGACAAGGTTTCTTCAGGAATCACTATTACGATTTCTGGAAACGTTTTCGCTTTCGACATGACAGTTCTTGAAGCATCCCAAATATAGTATAGGGATGAACTAACCGCTTTCCTTTAATTAGTGCATGTCCGGAAACTCCCGTTCATCGAGTCCCGAATTAACTTCGGGAAGATGAACCCACCGATTCCGGCCGAAAACGGACACTGATCGCGCCCGGCGGGTCGAAAATCGAAGGTTACCTGTCGAGTTGAATTGTTCACTGCCTTTCTTGCCCCAAGTGCAGGCATATGGAAGGGCCTGTTGATTCACCTGATTGTACCTTTGGCCGGGTATATTCGTCTAAAAAACCCGGATTCGCCTTCGTCCGTGGCCGTTAGAAATTGTGAGTGGATGTAAAATATCGGTGGCGAAGCACTGATTCGAGTTTTATATTATAGCCATGCCGATGTATAATTAACCGAATCAGCTAAATAAGCGATTAACCCTTCCCTAAGGAGAGATGAGCATGAGAATTCATCGAGGAATCGCGGCGGTGCTCTGCATGGTACTGCTTTCGATAACAAGTCAGTCAACCGCAAGGGTTGTCGTATGTGATGATGTATTTGCCGATAACGGTCTGGCAAAGATGAATACCGCAGCCCGGACCGCAGCAGTCGAAGAACTCGTTGCCACTCTCAAGCCCGGCGATGCGATTGTTCTGCCTTCAAATGGTTTTGACGACGCGGATCTTTCGGCCGCTCCAAACGATCTGGAGATTTCCGGTGGTGTTGCCGGCAAGGAAATCTATCTGGGCGGCTACCACTCGGACATGGTTCTTGTCGATCTGAAATCGGACCTCAATGTTGGTCCTGATAAGGCTGGGTTGTCGAAGAATTCCGGACCACAGGGGCTGTACAATTCACTAGTGTATAATGCTGCTTCAATTACGGGAGGGCCTTACGAGAACGCTGCTATGTTGATGGCCGAAACGTTCGGTAAGCATGAAATCAGCGATCTGAGAAACTCGGTAATCCTGTACCTTGCATATAATGTTCCGGGCTGCGGCAATAGCGGCGGTACTCCGAAAGTCTATATGACCGGCGACTGCTCTGATAGCCGGATCTATCATATGGTAGAAACCAACTACTGTTTGGATTCTCCCGCAGTCGTTCTCGAAAACGTGACCGGTCCGTTAACCTTCCTGGTTGGTGACACCGAGAGAAGTTTCGGTGTCGATTATTTCTTCAACAACAGTTCCGATATCACTCTCGGGACACACCGGATGTTTTCTGGAAGCCGACAAAATGACTTCAGTAACAAGCTCGTCAGCATAAAAGTGTCCGGAGGGCGGGATCTGAGATTTCTCTATACACAATGTATAAGTAGTCCCGTTGCCTATTCACTTTTTACCGCCAATACGGAAAACCTGCAGATCTGGGGTGGTTCCTGGGAACGGGATACCAAATTACCGGATGATGCGCTCAAGGTGTTCCATACCCCGAAGTGTTTCGGCCCAAATGCTCCTCAGGGAGTATGGGTCGAGCCCGTGCAAATACAGGATGAAGTAATCTTCACCTACAAGGGAGTGGATCTGACAAAACCAGAAAACGTCGGCACCATAATCCCGCCCAAACCTCCGGTAATACCTCCCACTGCATTTCCGACCGACTCTTTACAAAAGGTGCTCAATCCGCGCTATGCCTTGGCCAAATCGAATTCAGGAGCGGCGCTCCTCGCGGCCGGTGCCGATCCTACGGGAACACGTCCTTCAGACGCGGCTTTTGCAAAAGTACTGAAAACCTCGGGAAAGCTTGAGATACCTGAAGGTATCTTTATGATAACGAAGCCAATCGAACTGTCACACGGCCAGGGAATGGCGGGAAGGGGTCCGGATAAAACCGTTATCAAGCAAATCCGACCGGACGTACCGGCGGTACGGTTCACCGATCATGGTGCCGTTCTGGCCCGGAATCTTGTCGAAGGGCCGGTTGTTCCCCCAGATGGAGGAGGTATTAGCGATGTAACTATCGAAGGTGGGAAATGGGGCCTCGATCTTACTTGTGTTTACCATGCCTCATCAAAGTTCATAAACCTGGTCATCCGGGATCAAACCGAAGCCGGGGTTATGACCGGCGATGGAAATGTTGGGCAAATGGCGGTCAGTGACAAAGAGACTTGCCACTGTCACGAATTCGACCAGAACCGGTTCGTAAACTGCCAATTCGAAAACACGGGTGATTACGGAATCTACTGCAACATGGGAATGACGGATAAACTGTTCTTTTTTGAATGTGATTTCATCGGACAGAACAAGGGCGGGATCGTATTCAACTTCACCCATATGTTTAACGGCTCCATAATCCAGTGTAATTTCGAAAATATCGATGGACCGGGAGTAGATTTATATTCGACCAACACGCATGCCGGATACACTCCTCACCTCAGCTCGATCGAATCCTGTACCTTTACCGAATGCGGAAACGAGACCCGTCCGGCGATCGATTACAATTGGACCGAATCCAACTCAGTCAGTAACACTACGATAACCATAAAGAACAAACCATGGAAATTCGCGTATCTCGGCACGGCCCAGGCCATGTATAATGTAGTAATCGATGTCGATACGACGAAAATGATCGATGGTGGCGCCGCTCTTGGATTGAGAAGCACCAAACAGGTGAAAAATGCTCGGCCGACCGGCAACATTCTCCACAAGGTCACATCGCAGGGTCCGGTTGCTTTTGTCAACGATGCAAACAGCAATGTAGCGATCGATGCATCAGTATTCGGAGATTACGCATGGGCGTACCCTCACCTGTTTGTCGACTGTCAGTTCGGAAACGGCAGCCTGGACTATGGTCTGATCCAAAGCGGTCCTAATGGTGAACTGAAAAAGCTCATGGGCCTCTCCGGTGAGAATCAACTCGACGAAGTGATTGCCGAACCGGTTTCCGCGAAGAATGTCCCGATGCCGCAACTGAAGAGAAACGTCCTTCGGGAATACCACATATTCGATATGACCGGCCGACGCGTGGCACAAGTCAAGTCGAAGATCGTTCCGAACCTGAAAAACCTCAATCTGCCTAAGGGTATGTATGTGATCGGTGGTATGGGCATTCAGAAACAACATGTACCGGTTATGAAATAAATGCGTTTCTTCGTTAGCCAATCAAAAGGGGCCGCCGGTGCGCGGCCCTTTTTTGTTGGCAAGAAAAGCCAACGACCTGAATCAGAACCCGTAGACAGGAAAAAACCAAATCCGGGGAGCGAATTGTGAAGGCGGTGACATACGATCGCAAACTATCTCTGACGGATAGACCCAAGCCCCGATTTGCCGAAGATGAAGCTCTTATCCGCGTAACCCATGCCGGGATCTGCAATACCGATCATGAAATAATCGCCGGATACGTTCCCGGATTCTCCGGTGTGATCGGCCACGAATTTGTTGGGATCGTGGAAGAAAGCGAAGTCAGGGACATGGTTGGGAAACGCGTAACGGCTGAGATAAACTGCGCATGCGGAGCATGTGAGTATTGCCGACAAGGGCTTAGCCGTCATTGCCCCGAACGAACGGTTCTCGGCATAATGGGTCGTCCGGGAGCAATGGCCGAGTACGTCTCGGTCCCCGTTGAGAATGTCGTTCCTATTCCCGACAGCATTTCCGACACACGAGCCGTTTTCATCGAGCCACTTGCCGCCGCGCTGGAGATACTGGAACAGCTCCCCATTGGGCCAAACCACACCGTTCTGCTGATCGGAGACGGGAAACTGGCGCTGCTTATCGCCCACATACTGGCTTCAACCGGATGCCGGGCCACGATGGTTGGCAAATACCCCGACAAACTCGCTAAAGCAAAACCTCTCGGTCTGGAAACGCTAAAACTCGAGCAGTTCACCGATGGGGCCTACGACATTGTTATTGAAGCTGCAGGTAAGCCCTCGGCATTTGATACCGCGGTTCGAAACGTCAAACCCAGGGGGACAGTCGTGCTCAAGAGCACGTACGCCGATCGACTCACTATCGATGCAGCCCCTATTGTGGTAAACGAAGTCACCCTTATCGGATCTCGATGCGGCCGATTCTCCGAAGCGATTCGGTTTCTGGAAGAACATAAACCCGCACTTGAGGAACTGATTTCGGATCAGTTTCCCCTTTCGCGCGCGCAGGAAGCATTTGCCCGATCGGCGGAAGGCGGATCTCTGAAAGTGGTTTTGACGGTTAACGGGTTAACGGGTTAACGGGTTAACGGGTTAACGGGTTAACGGGTTAACGGGTTAACGG
>CAYFVL010000269.1:0-7996 GCA_964346405.1 uncultured Fibrobacterota bacterium | reverse complement strand
ACGGTAATTACCGTTGACGGTGAAGAGAAAACGGCGCTGATCCTGGAAGCAGCCGAAAAGGTGCCGGGAAGACTCTCGACCGGCATTTCGTACGAAACGCAATATGGTCCCGGTCTGAGTGCCTCTCTGGAACACAATAACATCGGCGGAAGAATGCATGAGTTGGGGGGAGGATTTGAGTTGGCATTGAACAAGCAAAGCTTCAATGTGCACTATGGTACTCCGCTGTTGTTTGGTCTCCTGCTCCGCTTCGACGCCGATTTCCAAACAGCCTGGTATCAACTGAGCGAGTATCACCGTGAGAACAGAACCCCTCCGTTCGACGGAGATTTCGAGACCAAAAATGCGACATCCCTTTCACGCGCGGTTACTCAATGGTTCCGCTATGTCATAAGTGGCGAATTGCTGACACGCGATATCGAAATAGACGGCATTGACCAACCACCCAAAGCAAGTCTGAACCTTTTGAGTACGGGATTCTTTAACTACACCAACGACCGGATAACCCCCACTCTAGGCTCCCGGTACTCGGCGACGTGGGGTAACGGCGGCGCTCTGAGAACGACAGCCGGCGAATCGTTCTTCGGCGGCAGGCATAACTGGCTCGAGGCTCAAACCGCCTACTACTACCCGGCATTCTTGCGACTCAACCTTGCCGCTCGACTGAATGGAGGGCGTTTTTTTGGGGAAGGTGGCATAAACTCCGAGCGCTTCTTCCTTGGCGGCCCGCGAAGTGTCCGCAGTTTCGGATTTCAGGAGCTATGCCCTACGGCAGACTGTGCGGCCAACGATGTCGAGCCTGCCTATGTTCTGACATCCGCCGAGATCAGGGTTACTCCCATAGATACCGCCACCGCCAATGCTCCCGGATTCATAAAGGCGATGGTGGGTGCACAGGTCGTACCCTTCTTCGATTACGGAAATGTGTGGCCGGTCGGCGGATCATTTCTCGAAAACAATGTCGGAGAAGGCTTCGCTTACGGAATCGGACTCCGATACCCGCTTCTGAACATATTCACCCTTCGCCTTGACTTCGCCTGGGGCCGTCGGGGCACCGGTGAACCGGCATTCGCCTGGGTGCTGGATCTCGCCCAGGCGTTCTGAGCAAGCCGATCCGGTTCGAATCCGGGTCGGGCCTACGGATCTCCCCGAATATCAACAACTTACACGAAAAGTGATGCGATTCTGCTTCGAAAAATCAATGACTTACAAGAATTTGCGGCAGGCAGTCTCAATTCCATCCGAGGCCGTTACCGGTACAAACCTAGCCCAAGTTTCGCCTGGTACGACACCGTCGGTTCAAGATGCACTTCACTCCCACGAGCAGATCGTGGCTCAATCTTGTGGAGAGGTTCTTCCGGGACATTACAGAAGAGTGTATCCGCGATCGGAGCTTCAGTAACGTAAGAGAGTTGGTTCGAGACATCGAGCAATACCTTGCCAAATGGAACCCTGAGCCACGGCAGTATCGCTGGAAAGTCTGGAAAGCTAACTAGTTAAGAGTCATCAGTATCCCGATTACAATGACCGCTCCGCCGCCGAGAAAACTGATGCCGTTTCGGACATACAGCCAGCCTGGAGACCGGCCGTTTCGGACCACTTTTCGGGCCATTAGCCCTCCGATGGAACCTGCTGTTCCCACGGTTACCGCCATACCGAGCGAGACCGCAACCACGGCGAAAAGACCGACAGGCAGGATTCCGATGATGCTTGAAAAAGTCAGAATCAGAAACGTACCTGGACATGGCGCCAGTCCGGCAACAAATGCGGTCGGGGAAAGTCCGGACATTTGATTCATCAGTCTGCCGGCGGCCGACTCGAAAGCGTGCTCCAGGATTGACGAGAAAAGGACCATCAGACCCGCGGTGATTACGAGAAACCCGCTCAGCCGTATCATTTTCCGGGCAACGGTGTCATTATTGGCCACCGTGAGGCCTAATGTTTCTCGTAGCACCAGAAACAGTACAACTGCCGTCCCTATATGGGTGATAGAGAAAATGCCACCCGCTTTCCATATGGTGGCGGCCGATGAAGGCCGGGCCATGGTATGCGACACAAAGAGGGCCTTGGCATGTCCCGGACCGACGCTATGGATGATACCATAGATAAAGCTGGTAAGAAGAAGTACGGCAATGGGGCCGGGTTTTGGGTCGTTCTTGATCAGCTTCAGATTCCGAGACAAATCGGCCGTCAACTTTCGCTGGAGTGCAAGTATCCGGCTTCCAAACGGAATGCGTTTCCAGGCTCCGTCCGATCGAGCTCTGTTCTCAACCCTCTTTTCCCGCGAATCCGGAACGGAGTTGCTGTTCGTATCACGATCGGCACCAAAAAACGGATTTTCGTTGGCTATGCAGAGCGTAGCCGACGAAAGGCAAAACCAGAGTAAAAAAGGCAGTGAGAGTTTCATTTTTCTGAAAGCCGCAGGTGAACGCACTCAACGTAATCGATCTTGCCGAAGTTGATTTTGCCGTGCCACCTCTCGTTGGTGGACACCTGAATCAGGTCCTTTTGAAGGGTAAATGCAATATACATCGATGGGTCCTCAAAAAAAAGCGTCATTTCCTTTCCAATGATCTCCTCTGTTTCAAATTCACACGGCACAAAAAACGAGAACCGCACCGTACCGTCGGGACCGACCACCACATTGAACTTTTCACATTTCCGTATCTTGTAGAACTTGTTGTCCCAGACAAACGCCGTGTAATAGTTCTGGTCCGCCACGCGAAGAAATGCCTCTTTCTCGATTTCGTGCACCTCGTCCGGCTCGAATTGATTGTTGCCGTTTTTGTCGTATTCGTCGGTGAATATTGCGCTGTTCATCTCATCAAACCGCCAGTACACATGAAAGCCGGCCAAAGTAGAGTCGGTCAGAACGAATTTCGCGGAAACATCGATAAACATGTGTGGATGGGCCTGATTGAGTGCCGGCAGGAGAAACAGTATCGCAAGCGGGAACGGGAGAGCCGGGCCGCCGAAGATCTTCAGCCATTCCCCCGTAATTTTTCGTCGCAGCGCTCTAATATCCCGGATCGGCCCGACCGGAACACCGGCCACGGCCGTAGTTTTTGGACTCGGGACTCCCGCGATCAAGCCGTCGAATCTCACGCTTCGAAAGAATTCCGTCCATCGGGTTTCGGTGTCTTTATTCCAAACTGTATCCGTCATTTTGGCGCCCTTCGCCGGCAAATATATCCAATACCTGAATTGAGCGATTCCGGGTGAGAATCGCTCAGTTCAGGTAATATTAATATACCGCACTCGGACTTCAAAGGGAAGCTTCTTTTTCGGTCCGGTAGACTGCGGGCCTTTCGTGTCCGGCGGCAAAGTTAATCGAACCGGGGGTTCCCGGCTTACGCATAATGCCGTGAGTCGATTGCGAAACCTGGGCTAGTGCCGGAACAGAGTTCAAACAATTGCTCAGGGTATCACGACTTCCATCGGCGCCCCGAATGGGGCTCGAAATTTTGCTGGATAGATTCATTCCTGCGGACCTGCCGGCCTTCTCAAGCCCGAACCCCAACTCCTTCACCTGCCATCTTCCATCTCCTCAATCCTCCTCCGACATATCTCCATCGTAACATCCCGCAGCTTCTCCACCCGGCCGGCCAGGTATTCCAGGTCTTCTCTGGTGATTTCGTAGTCTTTGGTAAAGCGGGCTTTGATATATCCGTCGAGCAGGAGTTTGTGTCGGGCTCGTTCGGTGATTGTTTTTCGAGGGAATACGCCGAGAAGGCGTGGGTCGAATTCGGCGGCGAATTGGTTGAGTTGTTTGAGGCGATGGCTTTTGGGTTTGTATTGGGTGAACACGAGTATAATGCAGGAAAAAAAGCATTCGGCGGACTGGTGGAGCATGAACGCGGCCCAGCGATAGAACCCCTTTTCCAGACTGTCTCTGAAGAGCACAAACGACTCGACACCGGTGGTATACCAAAGCGCGAACTCATCCTTCGCTTTCTTCACCCGCCCTTCGGGCGATAATGGTTTTCGCTTCTGAAGCTCGAAATTTCCCGAGTCGTAGAGCACAATCCCCTCGCGCTGGATATCGCAGAAGAAGTAATTGGCATTGCTGATTTCACGGTTGATTTCACGAATGTTATGCACAATCATGCAGACCGGCGTCTCGATCCCGGCGCGGTCGATCAGACGCTCGATATGGGTCCATTTATTGTATTCCTGCTGCTGTTTCCCGGTCCGGGTCACCACGAGGATATCGAAATCGCTACGGTACTCATAGGTAATGCCGTCTTCAGGATCAGTGTAGACATCGGACTCGACATATCGGTTACCGGTATAAGACCCAAACAGAACAATCATCTCCGGCTCGGCTTCGAGCCGAATGATCTCGGTTAAGGTTTTCAACTGTTGCTGGATATGGTCCGGGAGGTGAGAGATACTGTTTTTCATCGGCGGTACGAAAAGGCTGTCGAGTATTTCGAGCCCAATATTCGAGTTGGTTGATTATCATGGTAATATACAATAAAACATTCGACGTACGGTTGGGGAGTTGCCGTCAGGCGCACAAATCGGCATTTCCGCGGGATTTTGGTTGCGGTGATACCCTGGGGCGAGCCCAAAGCGAACGTCAGACTCACAAGTGTTTTCCGGCGGCATTCTCGATCTCATTCGAGACCGTTTTCGATACAAACCTCGCAAGTCATTGATTTTTCGTCGTGATTTGGCACTGTTTTTCTTGTAAGTTATTTCTAATAAAGAAGATCTGTAGGCCCGGATTCGGGCGGATCAGATGATCATGTAGCTCTTCAAATAGGTATGCAGGACTTCCAGTGTGACCTTGACAATACTGATCAGCGGAATAACCAGTATCATACCCACAATTCCACCAAACTGCCCGCCTATGGTAATGCCGAGTATGACCACCAGCGGATGAAGGTTCACGCTTTTCCCGACGGCGAAAGGGTACACGAAAGTACCCTCAACAAACTGCACGATACCAAATACAACCACGATTTTTATGAGCCATACCACGGAGAAACCTTCAGGCATCATGAACAAGACAAGAAGAGCCGGTATGAATCCGATTACCGGCCCCAGGTACGGAATAAGATTCCCCATGCCCGCTATGATTCCAACGACGATGGCATACGGAAGCCCGATCAGGGCCATTCCGACTGTCGTCAATACACCGACCGCCGCCGCATCGATCAATTGTCCCCTTAAAAACAGCTTGACTGAGGTCACCACGCGATGGGTTAAGAGAACTACCATTTCAAAGTACTTGTTCGGCACCAGATTCATCACGAATTTGTGGATGCGGTGACCGTCGAGTAGTAGGAAAAAGGTAGCTATCGGGATGATCGCGGCAATCGAAAGAAGGGAGAATACACTCGCTAGCCCGGCGACCAGTGCATCCGGATGGAGTCCCGACGAACCAGGAAACCGCTGCTGAAGCAGGAGTACAAAATCGGGCCAGTCAACCTGAGGAAAACGCGTCTCCAGGATGTCCTGAAGCCCTGTCATCGCATTCGCGACCATAAGTTTGTACTCGGGGAGGTTTTCGGCAAAGCTCCGTGCCTCTGCGTAGAATCCGGGCAAAACGTATACAGCACCCAGAATGGCAATGCTAATCCCAGCGAAACAGATACCGACGATTACAGTTATCCTGCGGTATCCCTTTGTTTCGAAAGAATTCACCAGCGGCTCGAGCAAAAACACCAGGAGAATCGAGAGAACCAGAGGTAAGAAGAGGGTGTACAGACTGAACAGTACTCCAAGGAGAACCGCCGTGACCAAAGCATAGTACCCGATTTTCAGTAGATACCGAGAGGATTCCTTACCGTTTCGCGCTTCCATCAACCCCCCACGGAATCGGGTGCGGTCAATCCATTCAGTTTTCCCTGCAGGGCCTCGAGTGCTTCGTTTGTCCGGACCAGTCGACGGCATACGAGTTTGGAGATATTCGATATGACTTTCAGGGCAAGCTTTGGGTTTCGATCGCGGAGTTTATCCAGGTCTGGTTGACACAAAGCAAGCAAAACAGTATTTTTGTCCGCCACGGCTCCCGCACTTCGCGGCATTTCATCCAGAAGCGCCATCTCCCCGAAAAACGACCGCTCACGAATCACGGTCAAAACAATACTTCCGGAATCTTCAATTCTTTTGCGGATTGACACTTCACCCGAATGCACGATATACAAACCCGCGCCCGGCATACCTTCATCGAAAACTATTTCACCGGCGGCATACCTACGCTCATGAAGGGTTCTGTCGATTTGAAGCAGCTCATTGGTGGAGAGCCCATCGAAGACCGGAAGCGATCGCAGAAGCTCCACCATCGCTCTTTTCTCTTTCGGAGGGCCGAACACATAACCCCAAAGCGGACTTTCCACGGCAACGAGTTCCTTCGAAAACTGGTGATCGCCTCATATACAAATTGGCCGTCGCTGTTCCGGCCGTTTCCGGTTACTCGGTTTACTTCTCCGATTCAGAGTCGTTTTCCTTCGATTCGGGCGTGTAGTTCGATGTATGGGTGGAGGAACAATCCGGGCATTCGGTATTGCCTGAAAGCCCCGCAACGAAAACTCGACGACAGCGACGACACTCTAGAAATCGTAGCGTTGGAAACCGACTCTCGTCAACCATAATGTTCTCCCCTCGAACCGAAAAGTTAAACGCAATGGGATGCGAAATCTCTTCCGTTTGTGCGGCAGCTCACTACAACCGAGACTTCATGCCCAGGAAATCGCAAATGCGTTGGGAAAATTATTTTTCCCGGTGCCTCGTAGCGTCGGAAAATCTCGAACCAGGCACCCCATTTTCATCTTACAGTATAGATTCGGAAAAAGCTCATGCCTCGACAAACTCAGGACGAACGGTGAGGGGTTCATGCGCGGTTAATTCCCCAACTCACCCAGCATTGCGTCCACATATTGTTTCGGATCGAAATCCTGGAGATCCTCCACCGATTCGCCGACACCAATTTTACGGATAGGTACCCGAAGCTTGCGGGTAAGCGCGAGGGCAATGCCACCCTTTGCCGTACCGTCCAGTTTCGTGACGACCAGTCCTGTAAGACCGAGCGCCTTATCGAAAATTTCGCCCTGTTTCAAAGCGTTCTGCCCGGTCGTCGCATCGATTACCAGCAGTATCTCATTTGGAGCATGTGGAGTGTTCTTGCGAAGTACGCGAACGATTTTTTCCAACTCCGCCATCAGATTAACCTTTGTATGAAGACGACCGGCCGTGTCTAAAAACAGTACATCGACATTTCTGGCCTTTGCCGCTTCCAGGGAATCGAATGCCACTGAGGCCGCGTCGGATCCCGCTCCCTGAGCTACTAACAGTGAGCCGGTGCGCTCGGCCCAGATATTCAACTGTTCAATAGCTCCGGCCCGGAAAGTGTCGCCGGCGCCAAGCAAGACGCTTTTTCCGTTGTTCCGCATCTCCTGGGCCATTTTGCCTATTGTAGTTGTCTTACCCACACCATTCACGCCGACCACAAGAATCACCCACGGCTTGGGTGGGAAATCATCGGGCGTCTTGTGGATCGTCAGGTCGTCAACAAACATATCTTTCAGCAGCTCGTATCCCTGCGCGGCTGTTGTGACCCGTTCTTCGCGAATACACTCCCGAAGTTGCCCGATGTAGTCGAGCACGAGATCGATTCCGATATCGGCCGAAACCAAAGCATCTTCCAACGCTTCGAAGAAATCTTCATCGAGTTCTCTTTCTCCCGATACCATGGAAGTAATCTGAGCACGCGTTTTACTGAGTCCATCCCGAAGACGTGAATAAATATTCATCGAAACAGTTGTTCCTTCCTGCACTTTTACGAGAAAAAGAACCATTTTCGCAAACTGTGAAACCCGGGTTCGAATAAAAAAATAGACTATTGCGACACCGGCGTGGGACGGATTTGTGACAATAGCTCAATTAATTCGAATCGAGCGCATTCTCGCGTTCGGACCTGCCAACAGCATTAAACCAAGTTTCGCAGCCGAGAACCGCCGTACCGCGCTGCACTGCGCTGCACTGAGCG
>CAYFVL010000268.1:0-8000 GCA_964346405.1 uncultured Fibrobacterota bacterium | reverse complement strand
TCTACAACGAATCGCGCGCCGGCTTACGCAGAATGCCGTGAGTCGGTTGCGAAACTTGGGTTAGTGCATCGGCCAGGCGCAATCGCAGCCTGTCGAGGCGCTGAATGGGGTTTTCGGACAGGCACCAGTGTAGTTTCAAAGGAAAAACGACCAAAGCGGCCACAATCAGAATTGAGGTCCTGTGTTATATCCAGCATAATTCCTCCGGTTAAAGATATAAAGGATGCCCAAATGAAAGAATACGCTATTTTTAGAAAGCAACGCTCAACCGGTATAATGAGGAGTTTGTCTGCTGTCATAATTATTGTTTTTTCGATTTTCCAGCACCCGAGGGCGTCTTCAGTTTCAACTAATGTATTGACTGAGATTACCGAAGTGGACATACAACATTCATGGGAAAAGGAATTCATTGAGATTCAGGAAGCGATCAATAGCCGGACGAGCGGCAGAGCCGGCTTGTCTCGACGCATTTCAAACAATGTACTGGATCGAAATTCCCTTATTTTGCCCACGGATCGCTCTGCCCTTGATGTTATTCTCCGCCGGCTTGGAGTACTCCTTGAGCATCAGAAGAAGTTACGCGGTTCAGACACCCGTATAACCCAGTGGGAAAAGGTTTATGGGAATCTTTGCTCCAGAGCCGGAAGTGCTACCCTGGCAAAAACATCCTCCGACGCACGACTTCAACAAAAGGAGCTTTATTTGGAGGCAGCCGCATTGAGGCGGAACGTTTCATTTTCCAACCCCCTGCTCGATTTTGACGACATCCTTTATGTTGAGACCGGTGCGACCTCCAGCACAAAAAGTGGACATATGAGCCGTCAATATTTAGGCTGGATCCGTCAAAGAAGCGGCGGCTTATACATCGTAAAAAACTTCAAAACCTCACCGACCATAATCAATCTTACTAAAGATGTGATGGTAGAAAACGGACGTTTTGAGGGACAAACTCTGGATGGTGGGTCTTTCCTGTCACCGGATTTGTCATATGACGGTACCAAGATCGCTTTTGCCTGGGTAGAGCCTGGTCCGTTCATAGAAAGTCACGCTAAAGAATACTCTCATCATATTTTTACAATTAAAACAGATGGAACTAATTTGCGCCAACTCACCGATGGAGCGCATGATGATTTCGATCCGTTGTGGCTCCCCGGCGATGAGCGAATCGTTTTCATGTCGGAACGGCGTGGCGGCTATGGGCGCTGTTTCTATTATATTATGCCTCCAACCTGGACATTGCATTCGATGAATGCTGATGGGTCGGATATCGTCTGTCTCAGCTTCCATGAAACAAATGAATGGCAACCAAGTGTCGATAATGACGGGATGCTGGTGTATACGCGATGGGACTACGTTGACAGAAATAACAACTGTGCTCATTTCCTGTGGACGTGCTATCCCGACGGGCGTGATCCAAGGGCGCCACATTCGAATTACTATATGCCTTTAAGCACGGTCGGCTGGACCGAGGACTCGGTCAGTCATTACTTTCCCGAGGGATTCCCGGCGTACAAAGAACGCCATTTCTTTGCCCAAAAACCCGAGGCTATGGAGTACAATATTCGTGCTTTCCCAAATACGACCGGTGAATATATCGCAACCCTGTCCGGACATCATAAATTTGCATTCGGTAAGCTTATCGGAATCGATACCAAAATTCGGGATGATAACGACAAATCGCAGGTAACCCTCATAAATGATGATCGTAATTTCGGCACTGCCTGGCCTTTGAGTAAAGACTATTACCTGGTGAATCACGGGCAAGACATATGTCTTCTGGACAAATTCGGTAACCGTGAGTTGATCGCCCAATGCATCGATACATCAGACAAGAACATGCGGGCTATTGATCCTATTCCTCTGAAAGCTCGCCTCAATGACGACGGTTCCCCTATACATCCTTCGCTTCCTACGAAGACCTGGCAGGGTAACCGTAACGGATTGCCCGATCATAAACCCGCCACTATTGCCGTAAATAACGTATATGACGCCGATTGGAAACTACCCCAGGACGTAAAAGTGAAATGGATGCGCGTTGTGCAGCTTCTTCCCTATTTAACACCACGTGCTGATGGACCAGAGATGGGGCCCTATAGCATCTCGGCGCCCCGCATGCCGCTGGGAGTCGTGCCGGTCGAGGATGACGGAAGTGTTTATTGTGAAGCTCCAATCAACAAAGCCCTTTACTTCCAACTGCTTGATGAAAGAGGGCTGGCAGTCCGCTCGATGCGTTCAGTGACGTATGTTCATCCTGGAGAGCAATTGAGCTGCGCCGGCTGCCATGAAGACAAGTGGAATTCCACTCCGCCGGCAAATCCCGATGCAATCAAACGAGATCCCTCGCCAATCGTCCCCGAAGTTGCTGATGGGGCGATTCCCTACAACTGGTATCGCCTGGTCAAACCGGTGTTTGAATCAAAGTGTATACCTTGTCATAGTCAGAAAGAGAACAGGAATGCAGGCGCCCCCGGGCTGGACAACCCATTTAATATCGACAAGAAATATCTCTTTGGATTCGAGGGAATGGGAAAATATGGCGATCCGTACACCAACAGTACCCGCACCACCCCCATGCGATTCGGTGCTATGGAAAGTAAACTTTTTAAAACAATTGACAAGCCGCACCATGATGTTCATCTCACCGATGACGAGCGGCGGCGCTTGACTCTCTGGCTTGACATGAATTGTAATGCACTGGGTACAGCACTCGATAAAGAAGCTCAGATGGCGGGATACACGGTATGGTCGCCCCTGGATGTAGACCCTGATGACCCGATCGGTACAGAATTCGCGACATCGCTTCCCGCGGTTTCTTTGAAAATCACGCCCGAAAAAGCATACATTTATCAGGGGTCACCATTTCAATTCGCTGTCAAATCAGTCGATGTAGTCGGAAGGGTCACCGGAGTACCCTCTTCAGTTGAATGGACAGTCAGTGGTGGAGGCTCCATCAACCAGAATTCCGGCATGTTTACTCCCGGCAACGAACCAGGTGTTTTCGAAGTATCTGCTACAGCAGACTTTGGCAACGGAGAGAAAACGGTCTCCGACAAAATGTACATAAGTAATGACGACAGTAGTTTTGTTCTCGACACTGGCTATATCGACCGTTATCTCGCTTTGCATGATGGATGGAGTTACTGTATTGCTGAGGCAAATGCGACCATTCCAGGAGGCGACGAACATGTGATACCCAAAGAGGGGGATCCTGTTTTGTTGAATACCATTCAAGCAAACTGGACCGTGGTGAAGGATGCGGATGGGATGTGGACTGACCGTTATATCGCCCCTTACGTAATTTACTTCGCAACCTATATCATTTCACCCGATTCAAGATCCGCGAAGATCGCCTATGGCATTGAAAATCAATTTAGCAAGCAATTTGCCAATAACTTGACAATGTATGTCAACGGATCGAGAATACTGGACAAAGCAGAAAACAGTGGCAGATTCAAGCGAGGATGGTTAGTAGAACCCGTGTATACCGAAACCATGAATTTGCGCAAGGGCGAAAACTCAATCCTTTTTCGTATCGAACGCTCTGCGCTCGGTACCAACACCAGTAACTCCGTTGAACCCGGATTTGCCGCGGCGGTGGTGGATGAAAACGGTAAACCGTTCACCGATCTGTATTATACCTTGCAGCCTTCCGAGATCGTTAGACGGAAAATCGACCTCAAACCTGCTTTAGCGATGACTCCGTCATTACATATCATGAGGAATACGGTGCGGATACAGACCCCCTGGCAAAACGCGAAAGTACAAATCTACACTTTGTCGGGCAGAACGGTCCTTACGAAGCGATTTTCCGAAAAGGGAGTATATTTGATTCCAGTCGGAACTATGTCTAACGGCGTATATATTGCATCTATTCGGACGGCTAAAGATTCCTGGAGATCTTGTATTCGGACGATATTTTGAAAACCAGTAATCGTTACCCGGATGAACCCCGTTCAAAGAGCAGGGTATCGGGTTGAAGACAAAGACTGAAAAGCGATCAAGTTGATGCTAAGTGGTACTTCGACGCTTCGACTGCACTTGGTGCATCGCCAAGAACGGTTGTGTACTCCTGGTAGTTTGACGCTATTGCTAAAGACATACCCGGAATGGTATTATTTGAACCTGGGTTGAGTGATTCTGAGCGAAGAACGCGGGGCTATAACCATAAGGGTAAATTGGGAGTACGTGGTCGTTTCCGATCGATGTTATTTGCATTCACAACGGAAATGGTGATCAATGAAGGTCGCATTTCCAGCAATGCCCGCACCAGGTGAAAAGGGCTGAGGATGGACCCTCTTTATGCATTGTATTTGGCGTATACCTTGCCTCGTTATGCTCACAAATCGAGAAATTGGTTCAATATCCGATTAAAATGATTCACCGCGACGATCGACCTGACCGAAAGCCATTTGTTCCATCCTTCGCGGCAGGGTCTTTTTAAAGCGGACTCATACATTGAAAACATGGAAGAAAAGAATGCGGGTTTCCGAAAACACATTGGATGTAACCTATCTTTTCAACTCTCAATTAGCCACCTTTCCAATCATTTTCTGGACAAAAGATCAAAATAGTAAAGACATATATGTAAAACATAAATTCTCTATGCTAACATACATACATTCGGGTAACTGTCTATACCGATATGGCGATGGCGGTTATCAAGTCAAAAAGGGTGATTGCATTCTTCTAAGACCCAACGTTCCACACAGAATTCAGAATTCACGAGATCTGATCGTTTCCAATATTCTGTATAGCAACTCAGTTAGTCAACTATATTCAAATCGACCAAATCTGATTTCTCTCTGGAATTTCCTGAATTGTCAGGAAGTCGAACATCAAGGGCAGAAGGTGGAATGCCGAATCTTCAAATTAACGGTACCAGAACAAAATGACATCGAAGATATCACCAAAAGAGCACGTCGGGAACAAGGCCACCAATTACCATTCTGGAATGAAGAGCTACTTTTCGCATTCATGAAGATTGCCATAATGCTATTTAGAAAAGATAAGGGAAAGACCTTTGATCCGTCTGAGCATTCCGGGCGTTTACCGGTGAAATCTCCCTTGTTCAAAGCGGTCACATATATCGAATCCAATTACATGAAGTCGATCTCCGTTGGTGACGTTGCAACTGTTGCCTGCCTTTCAAGGAGCAGACTCAACCGGATTTTTGTCGAAGCAAAGGGATGCTCAATAACTCGTTTTCTCTTGAACACACGAATGGCTCATGTGGTCGAGCTTCTTACGGAATCCGATCTATCTCTAAAGGAAATCGCTTCGAAATGCGGCTTTTCCGATGCCGCATACCTTTCAAGAGTTTTCAAATCTGTATTTCTTGTTCCGCCCAGTAAATATAAAGATACCCATCGTAACCCCGATGTTCAATAAACACAGAATCGGGGTCAGAATCGGGGTCGGGCCTGCGTAACTTCTTTTATAACAACACATTATGGCATTTTAGACTTAAGCCATGTACGAAAAATCAATGACTTACACGGGTTTCACTCGATGTGGCCCGCCCCCAATCGCCAATCGGCATGCCCGGTTTCCCCCCTCGCAAAAAACCGCAAAGACGATTTTCAACACTCCCATGGCGACCATTTAGAACGAATTTAGCAGAAAATGTTCTAGTTTTAGAACACAAAGCACCAGATTTGTTCTCTGCAACTAACTGAAAACTAAAGGGTTACAATGCCTACGCGGCTTAGGTTCAATTTTTTTTCAGCCACAAATTAAGAATGCATGCTCCTTCTCCCGCGAGTAACTTATCACTGACTCTGAGAGCACGGCTTTTTCAATTCTCCGCAAACGAACGTGGCCCTTGCGGGAGCACCTGAAACCAATATCTAACTAAGGAGGAACTTTGACTACCAGGGACATTTCACGGATTTTTACTTTTGGGGCATCGCTCGCCCTGTTTTGTATGGTGAGGACGACATTTGCACAGGCGTCGATAGACGAAGCCGCGGTTGAAAGAATTCTCTACGTTAGTGTCGATCATCCACAGGCCGGGGACGAAAACGAGGGCACGGATACCGGGACGCCGCTCAAGACTCTTCAGGCCGCTGTGGGGAAAGCGAAAGGTACTCCCACGAAAATCATTGTTTCCGATGGTGCATACCGCAACTATATCGATATAGAAAGCGACGAAAACCTGTTAATCATCGAAGCGGAGAATACCGGAAAGGCAAAAATTACCGGGGCGGATCGGGTTGAGGAAATCCGGGAAATCACGGATGGCCTTTACGCGTTTCACTGGCCGCACAATTGGGGCATGGGAAGCACGGTATTCAAAGGATATAAACCCGAGTACTGGTTGGCCAGACGCAAGGAAATGGTATTTGTGAACGGTCTTCGTCTCAATATGCGAATGACCGTCAAGGAAAACGGGGACGTATTCGATCCGGTGAATCCCGCCGAACTCGAGGCCGGTGAGTTTACGGTCGATGAAGACGGGGATTCTGTTTTTTTTACTATGCCTGAAGGCGCCGGATTGAGCGCTGAAACGGTTGTTGAGGTAACGATCCGCGGTACGGCCGAACGGGAATACGGGAACAATTCCGGTATTCTGATGGACGTCGTTGAGCACCCGAATCTGGTGCTTCGAGGATTGGTGTTCACGCAAAGTGGAAACCACATAAAGTCTGATCCGGCCTTTCGTATAAGGAGCAATTCGTCGGGGGGCAACGACCGACGCCACCTCTCGGAGCATATACTCATCGAGGACTGCCAATTCATTGAAAACAAATCGGGTGGATTCAAGATGCAGAACTCCCGGAATGTGACTATTCGCCGATGCCGGTTTGCTAATAACGGAATAAATGGGGCAAGTACAAACTGCCTGGAAAACGTGATCTTCGATTCCTGTTCCTTTTCCGGAAACAACTGGGCGGGAGGCCACTGGATGGCGGGACATCATGGCGCGGGAATAAAGATGCTCAGCGGTCAGGACAAAGATGGATGGTTTCCGCAAAAAACGGACAACGTTCTTCTTCGCAAGTGCATAATGCGTAAAAATCACTGCCCGGGGTACTGGCAGGACTACGGTGGTAACAACATTACACTTGAACAATGCCTTATCGAAGACAACAAGAGCCGCGGAGTCGACAACGAAATGACTTTCGGCAAATTCACCCTTAAAAACTGCGTCATACGAAACAATGGGATCTGCAATGTACAGGTCTACGGAGCTTCGAACATGACTATCGACGGATGTACCATATACGGCGCGACGACCGGCGGGAATACTACCGAACTCAAATACGCGGCAAACTTTCGTTTCATTGCCGACGACAGAACCAACGACGGGCACCATGCCGACATACGGTATCATACGATCACCAACAGCGTCATTAATGCGACAAATCCTCAGACCAGCAATTTTCGCTTATACAAGTACGGTTCCAACACCCTGGAGACTTTCGGGAAACTTCCCTGGGTACATACCCTCACCTCGGACCACAACCGCTGGTACAGACGAGATCAGGAGTCATTTCCCTGGCCTTACGTTTTTATGGGCACAAGAGAATTTCCCAATGAAGGCTGGAAGGAGGCGTGGCCGGATATGAGCTGGGACGAGTATAGAGCGCTGGAGCCGGAGAGCGGGCGAAAGCTCGATGAGCATTCAGAATGGGTAGATGTCGATTGCGATTGGGTGGCGGATTCTGTTCTCGGGATTGAATCCTCCACGTCGACGGTACGCTTCACTACGCATTCCGTGAACTCGTGGAACGGTGTTCGTATCGTCGGTAACGTTCTCGATTGGTCGCGTCATGAATCGCCGGTTCTGTCTGTACGAGTGGTCGATGCCGGCGGACGCGCGATTCAACGGTATTCACGTATGCCTTCCGGGAGGAAACGGATAAAGCTGCCAACTGATCGTTCACGGATGCTTTGGATTCATATCGAGACTGCCAATGGAAAGCTTACGAGGACGCTCCTCCCATCGTGGTGAATGTTAGCCCAAATTTCGCAGCGGGCTCTTACACTCCACCACGACG
>CAYFVL010000267.1:0-8089 GCA_964346405.1 uncultured Fibrobacterota bacterium | reverse complement strand
AATCTCGCACAACATCTTACGCATACTGCTCTATCCCTCGGCTCCGCTCGGGACATCGCCTCGGCTCCGCTCGGTACGGCGGTTCTCGGCTGGGAAACTTGGGTTAACCGAAATTCTGTTCTCCGGTGGAAATTGCTGGTTTTGACCGGTTCCCGGGGGGTTACACTATGAAAAGGGAGGTTCGATGAAACGAACGGTTCTGAATATTGTATTGGCGGGCATTCTCGCGAGTTCGTTTGTTGCGAAAGCCGCGGACAAACTCCTGGGAGCGGGTGCGACGTTTCCTTATCCATTATACTCAAAAATGTTCGACGTATACCATAAGCAATACGGGGTTCAAATCAACTACCAATCGATCGGGTCCGGAGGTGGGATTCGACAGCTCGAGAGCAAAACAGTTGATTTCGGTGCCACCGATGCATTTATGAGCGAAGAAAAAATGGAGAGCATCGAAGGAAGCATTCTTCACATGCCAACCTGTCTTGGCGCGGTTGTGGTAACCTACAATCTCCCCGGCAACCCCGAGTTGAAGCTTTCGTCCGATGTGCTTGCCGACATTTATCTGGGAAACATAAAACGCTGGAACGATCCGAAGATCGCCGAACTCAATTCGGACGTAAAGTTGAGTAATGATAAAATTGTAGTCGTACACCGCTCGGACGGCAGTGGGACCACATTTATTTTCAGCGATTATCTCAGCAAGGTGAGTCCGGCCTGGAAAGAAAAGGTCGGCGCCGGCAAGTCACTGAGTTGGCCCGCGGGACTTGGTGCAAAGGGTAACGAAGGTGTTTCTGGCCTGGTCAAAGGGATGAAAGGCGGAATCGGGTATTGTGAGCTGGCCTACGCGCTTCATAACAATATGCCTCAGGCCTCAATAAAGAACAAAGCCGGAAATTTCATCAAACCGAGCATTGAATCGATCAGTCAGGCGGGCAACGTTGAAATTCCCCCACATACCAGAGTCTCTTTGACCAACACCGAGGCCGAACAAGGATATCCGGTATCCGGCTTTACATGGATGATAATGTACAAAGACCAGAAGTATGGAAACCGGCCACGGGAGAAAGCGGTGCTTCTCTCAAATCTACTCACGTGGATGATTACGGATGGACAGAAGTATACGAAACCGCTCGACTATGCGCCACTCCCCGAATCCGCGCTCAAGCGTGCAGAGGCTATTATTGAGTCGATCACCTATGGTGGTGAACCGGTCAAATAGTACCTTTTCGGCGAAATATCTCGGTATAGAGGCTCGTTCCCCGACGGTACGGGCCTTTTTGTGTTTCCCGGCAACAAACATCTCTCTGGGTTAAAGTCGGGCGGAATCGATGCGAAATTTGCTTTTCACGGCAGCAGCAAACAGTTTTCTAAAGTACATGAATTAACATTATCAGGTTTTGCTGTGACAAAAAGAGCTGTTCTTCGAGCTAAACCGAAGCTCCCCGAGCTTTGATTTTTCCGGCTTTGGCGGACAGGATGGAGGATCGATGGCGGGAGATTGCTGGATTGGTTTTGATCTTGGGGGCACCAAAATGATGGCCACTGTTTTCGACGGCGGGTTCAAAAAGGGCGCCTCGGTGCGAAGAAAGACAAAAGCACATCTGGGCGCCAGTGCCGGGGTGAAGCGGATAGCCGAAACAATACAGCGCGTGATGGATGACGCCGGGTGCACCAAAAAGGAACTTAGAGGTATCGGTATCGGTATTCCCGGACTTCTGGACCTGGATCGCGGCGTTATACTGGACGCCCCGAATTTGGGATGGGCTTCGGTTCGTATTCGGACTTCCCTGCAGAGAAGCTTTGGGTGTCCGGTGGTCATTTCCAACGATGTCGATGCCGGGGTGTATGCCGAATATCATAGCGGATCCGCGAAAGGCGCTCGATGCGTACTTGGCGTGTTTCCCGGGACCGGTATTGGTGGGGGATGCATCTACAATGGAGAAATCGTGCGTGGGCAACGATTGTCCAGTATGGAAATCGGGCACATGCAGGTAATGTCCGACGGTCCTTTGTGTGGCTGTGGACAACGGGGGTGCCTGGAAGCGGTGGCCGGTCGGCTTGCTATTTCGGCAGCCGCGGCGCAGGCTGCATTTCGCGGAAATGCTCCTCATTTGCTGGAAGTTGCCGGGACCGATCTTTCGAGAATCAAGAGCGGAGCACTGGCTGCGTCGATCGATGCCGGGGATCGCTCCATAGAGACAATCGTTCGGGAGGCGGCGCAGTGGATCGGCATCGGTATTGCCGGCGTAATAAACCTTCTGGCCCCGGACGTGGTCCTGCTGGGAGGAGGACTGGTTGAGGCGATGCCGGATATGTTTCGTGAGGCGGTGGAAACATCGGCTCGCGGTCGGGTCATGAGTGCTTACAGTTCCACTTTCAAAGTCACCGTGGCAACTCTGGGTGACGATGCAACGGTGAGCGGGGCCGCGGCATGGGCACGGGAGTCAATCGGAAAGAACAAGGTGCAGGCATGAGCAGGGCGCAACACAGAGACACCCCCGAACCTCGTCCGGTTGCGGTAATCGATGTGGGAAGTACTTCGGTGCGAATGGTTATAGCCGAGATCTCGCCACGGGGAGAGGTGCGCGAGCTTGAAATGCTCGACCAGGAAGTGTCTCTGGGAAGTGACACCTTTACGAAAGGTATCGTGGAGGACGGTTCGATAAAGGAGTGTGTCGCGGCACTGCAGAGCTACCGCCGACTGCTGAACGAATACCACATTACCGATCCCCACGATATCCGTGTGGTTGCGACCAGCGCAATTCGGGAGGCGCGGAATCGGGAAATTGTGCTTGGGCGCATTCATGACGCCACCGGATTCCGAATCGGCATCATTGAAGATGCCGAAGTGAATCGGTACACCTATCTGGGTCTGCAGCCTTTTATAGATGCGGTAGACAGTCTCAAGAACGGCGATGTTATTGTGGTCGAAGTCGCCGGGGGCAGCACCGAGATACTGGTGGTACAAAAGGGACGGGTCACGCTATCCCATTCGTTCAGAATGGGATCTTTCCGAATGAGAGAAACCTTCGAGAAATACGGTGCGTCTGATGTCCGGCTTCTTGCGGCAATGGAGAACGAGATTCGAAAAACCGTTTTGGATATCCGTCAGAAGGTTACACTTGGGCGACGAGCGCGTATGATTGTCCTGGGGGGAGACGCCCGATTCGCAGCGGGACATCTTCGGGGGCATTGGGACCTCGAGCAGCTCATTACCGTCCCGGTTTCCTCCCTGAATAACTTTTCCTCCCGGCTGCTCGAAATGTCGAGCGACCAGATCGTAAGGCGATACCATCTGTCGTATCCCGAGGCCGATACGGTTGGGCCCGCTCTTCTCGCATACGTGCGTATCGCGAATGCCCTTCGTGTGGGAACCCTGTATGTTTCACCGTCGACAATGCGCGAAGGAATCCTGCGGGAGATGTCCGCGGGGGAGACCTGGAACGAAACGTATCGGAATCAGGTCGTACAATCGGCTCTCGAAATCGGGCGGCGGTATGCATTCGATCGAGATCTCGCCGAGCATATCGCCGGCATCTGCGTAACATTGTTCAGAGGGCTTCGTGACTACCATCATCTGAACGGCCGATATGAATTGATCCTGCACGTCGCGGCACTTCTTCACAGGATCGGGTATTTTGTGAACAGTCGAAGCCACCACAAACATTCCATGTACCTGATTCGAAACAGCAACATTTTCGGGCTGAGCACCAAAAATCTTATGCTCACGGCTCTTACTGCGCGATACTACCGAAAGGCGATGCCCACATCCACTCACGAGGGGTATCGCATGCTCAGCCTGGAGAACCGAATGGTGGTCGCAAAGCTTGCCGCTATTCTTCGGATCGCCGATGCTCTGGAGAACAGCGCAACACAGAGAATCTCATCAATTGAAATAGATATCAGTGGTCAGACGATGTACATACTCGTATATGGAATCGATGACTTAACGGTGCAGGATCTCGCATTACAGGATCGCAAAGAACTGTTTCAAAGGGTATACGGCCTCGATGTCGAACTGAAAACCGCGTCGATGCAACTGGGTGAAACACAACATGGCGGGACGCAGGGGCAGGGATGAGGATACCGTCAAAGGGAAGTGTCGCGAATGGGAGGCCAAGAAATCTAAACCCTCCCCCTCCACACACAGTTCGCCTTGAGCGTTTTTCTACAATGAATCGCGCGCCGGCTTACGCAGAATGCCGTGAGTTGATTGCGAAACTTGGGTTAAGTTGAGAGGCCGACGTCCGCATGGAAGGCGAAAAGAACATGGCGAATCAGTTTTCCAATTATATCAATCGCGAATTGAGTTGGCTCGAGTTCAATCAAAGAGTGCTTGACCAGGCATTCGATCGTCAAACGCCTCTTCTTGAGCGGCTCAAATTTCTGAGTATTACCGGCTCCAACCTGGATGAGTTCTTTATGGTTCGAGTCGGTGGGCTTCGCATGCTGGAAACGGAAGGCGTGGGCAAGGAGGGAATTGCCGGGCTGCCTCCGAAACGACAGTTGGCTTTGGTCGAGACCCGTGTGCGCAAAATGGTCGCCGATCAGGACAAGGTATTCCTTCAGCAGCTAGATCCAAAACTCACGCGAGGGGGTATCAGACGGCTTAGTCCCCCAAAAATGGACGAGCGGTCTCACTCCCTTCTCGAGCGAAAGTTCGATAGTGAAATCGCGCCGGTGATCACGCCGGTTGCCGTTGAGACCGGTCGACGCAATCCGTTGCTTCGTAACCTCGAGCTTCACGTTGCGGTGCGACTCAAACCCCGGGAGCAACGTCTTCAGCCGCGATACGCGGTGATACCACTGGGGATGAGCGTCAATCGATTTGTGCACATACCCGACGAAAAACAGTACAGCTACGCGCTGGTGGAAGACGTTGTCGGGATGTTTGCCGCCAGACTGTTTCCGGATGAAGAGATCGCGGAGATCGCGCCGTTTCGAATTACCCGTAATGCGGATCTCGAGGTGCGCGAGGATTCCGCCGCCGATCTTCTTGCCGCGATGGAAAATGTCCTGGACGCGAGAAAATACGGTAACTGTATACGACTGGAAGTCGCCAAAGGAACGTCGCGTACTCTGGTTCGTTTTTTTCAGCAGATTCTCGGTGTCGGCGACACCCATACCTATGAACCCGCGGCTCCTCTTCGGATTTCCGACTTTATGCAACTGACGTCTTTGGGTGACCACAAAAAGCTTGTGAACGAACCCTGGATACCGCAGCCTACTATCGGGCTCGATGCAAAGACCGATATGTTTGCGCTCATGGGGCAGCGAAACATTTTGCTATACCACCCGTATGAAAGTTTCGAGCCCGTTGTAAGGTTCGTAGAGCAGGCCGCGGCGGATCCGGGAGTGCTTGCGATAAAGCAGATTCTGTATCGCACAAGTAAAAACAGCCCGATTATTTCGGCTCTCAAACGTGCGGCGCAAAAAGGCAAATACGTTACCGTGCTGGTTGAGTTGAAGGCGCGGTTTGATGAAGCACGCAATATTGAATGGGCTCGGGAGCTCGAGCAGGAAGGCGTTCAGGTCGTGTATGGAGTGAAAAACCTGAAAACGCATGCAAAAACCTGCATCGTGGTTCGTAAAGAAAAACAGGGCATTGTGCGCTACGTGCATTTCGGAACGGGAAATTACAACGAGAGTACGGCACGACTATATACCGATATCAGCTACATGACGAGCGAGCCGGTCCTCGGTGCCGATGCGTCGGCGTTTTTCAATGCCATCACCGGGTTTTCCCAACCACGGCACTACCGTCATATCGCCTCGGCGCCCACTAGTCTGCGTGAGAGGATTGTCGAACACATTCAGTCCGAGACGGAACGCCGACGGCACGGTCACAAAGCGTTGATTATGATGAAGGTCAATTCGCTGGCCGACAAGGAGGTTATCGACGCGCTGTATGAAGCCTCGAAGGCTGGTGTCAAGGTACTTCTGAATGTAAGAGGTATTTGCTGTCTCCGTCCGGGGGTCCCCGGCCTTAGCGAAAATATCAGGGTGTTGAGTATCGTCGACCGATTTCTGGAGCATGCACGACTTTTCTATTTTTTCTGCGGTGGAATGGAAAAAACGTATATCGCAAGTGCGGACATGATGCCGAGAAATCTGGACAAGCGTGTGGAATTGCTGGTGCCTGTAGATGATCCTTCCGCGGCCAAACGGTTGAAGGAAATCCTGGAGCTTCACCAGAAAGACACCGCCAGGGGGAAAGTTTTGCAGCCGGATGGCACCTGGATACCCGCGGGCACGGGGATTGCAATCAAAAACAGGGTACGAAGTCAGGAATTATTGTATCGGAGCGCTTGTGAGAAGGTTGACGCCGAAAAACAACGACGTAAGACGGTGTTCGAGCCGCATCGTCCGGAAGGCGCCGACCATTAGCCCAGGTTTCGCTGTCGGGGTGAATGTGAACAGGCCGCGGAAAATGGACTGAACGTTTCAGTTGACGTGAGGAGATTGTGTGCCCGGTAAATCTATCCAGGATCTTTGTTCCAGCTATCGAAATGAGAATTCTCATACCTGCCATGTGGCTTCTTTTGCCGTAAAGCTGTTCGATCGAGTCGGTACACGCCTCGGTTTCGATAACGAAGATCGTGCCGTATTGCATGCGGCCGCAATTCTGCACGATATCGGGTATTCCCGCGCACCGTCTCGTCACGCCCTGGCCGGCGGACGAATCATCGCGGAAGAGCCCATAGACTCTCTCAGCGACGATCAACGGCTTTACGCCGCGGCGGCAATTGCGCTTCATTCCGGGAATCGTGAACGCGCGCTGAAGGATCCGGTCGTAGCCGCTCTTCCTCGGCAGTCACGTGCTCTGAAACTGGCCGCGGTGTTGCGTATCGCCGACGGACTCGATCACGGTCACATGCAGGATGCCCGCATTTGGTCGGTACGCATCGGTGGGCGAGTCATTACCGTGACCGTTGCCGAGGGATGGTATCGCGGCAACGTGCCGAAAGCCGAACAAAAGGCGGATCTCTGGCGCGAAGTTTTCCCCGAGTTGCCGATACGAGTACGGTCAAAGCCAATGAAGGTCACAATTCCATTCTATCGTGCCGTTTCCGAGGAGCAGTCTTTGGCTTCGGCATTCCATTCGCTGCTTTTTTCCCAGTACAGGCTTGCAGCGGACAACATGCAATCGGCGGTGCGCAATCTCGATCCCGACGCGGTCCACGACGTGCGGAAAGCGCTTCGGCGATTTCGGCTGCTTTTGCGACTTCTTCGGCCGTTTTTGCCGGAATGCCTGCTCGAACCGCTATACGTGCGCCTCAAAGAGTTCAGAGGCAGAGTGGGCGAGGTGCGTGACTACGATGTCTGGATCGACATCTTGCAGTCACAAGTTCCTTACCATCCCGAGCTTGAACCAGCGCTCAACTCTCTTGTCGAGACCTACCGGATCAAACGGGAAGAGGTGCGGCGGGAAACGACCAATCGCAACCTGCGTGCGGAAAGTACGAAACTACTTAAGGATACGGCGTGGTTTCTGCGATTGGAGTACAGTCACCGACTTGGCGGTGCCGTGGGAACCAGCATCGTCGATTATGCTGCTCATCGGCTAAAAAGTGACCTGAAGAAGATCAAAAAGAAAGCGCATGCCGTCGCAACATACGGAGCCCCCGATGATCTTCATTCATTGCGGAAGTTCTTTCGAAGAAAACGCTATACGGCCGAGTTCTTTGCCTCTCTGTTCGGAAAAGAGTGTGTGTGGTATGCCAAACAGCTCAAAAAGATCACTTCTGGTCTGGGTGATACCCATGATATAGATGTCGGGCTCGAGCGACTGCATACCGATTCCGTTTTGGCGCCGAATACCGTTGTTGAGGCGCTCAGAACTCGACGTGAAGAGCATGTCGCCGCCTTCCGAAAACGATATCAAGCCGTGACCTCCAAAAACGCGGTCGGCAGGTTGAAACGAGAATTATCCCGCCCAAGGTAACCGAGCCGGAAGCCTGTATTTCTTCACCGAGCCGTATCTCTCCGGTGGATTGCGAAATTTGGGCTGGATGTAGCCACGAGGGTGTTATATTTAGGAGTCGTAACGGAATAAAGTCTTCAGAAATCGCGAAGATATCAGGGCGGC
>CAYFVL010000266.1:0-8125 GCA_964346405.1 uncultured Fibrobacterota bacterium | reverse complement strand
GCTCACTTCGACACCGCTCACTTCGACACCGCTCAGTGCAGCGCAATGCAACGCTTCGCTCGGCACGGCGGTTCTCGGCTGCGAAACTTGGGCTAAAGCGGGTTTCCGGACAGGCGCTATCCACAATTGTGGGCACAAGGGCCTTGGTAGTTTATACTGAAAAATATAGACGGCCAATATGAGATTGGTTTGTACTTTTGACCATTTTTCTTGGATTTTTTACACCGTTTGTATTGTATCCTGCCTGAATGTTTGACAAGAATTCGGATCCATTTGCTTTCACTTTTGTGGGTGTATTCGAGTTTCTCAAAGCCTGCAAACCGTTGATCCTGGAGGGCGCCCATCGTGGTGCGAAGGCCGGACAGCACCCGATAGCCCCAGAGCCAGAGGGCTCGTGGGTGATGATCCCGCTCCCCTGAACCCGCGAACAGCGCCGTCCAAAGTACTTCCAATCCACTGTGCACGTTCCTGAAAGAACCTGTGCGGACCAAATGGCTGCGATTTGCTTCGGATGTGCGGTTCCGGGGCATTCTGAGCTTTGAGAAAGCCGAATATGACCACTTCTGTTCGCTCCCTCAGGCACTTTGAGTGGACTTGTGCAATTGATCCAAGAATGGGCACAATATGTCCAACACTCCATTGCTATTCCATGATATCTTTATCGAGTAATAACTGTCCGAACGGCTATTCATCTAAAAGGAGGTTCATGTATGCAGAATCATTTTCAACGGGTACTGTGGTCGATGCCTGGCAGGATTTCCATACATAATTTTACCCAAACTGTGATGATTGGATTCTGGCTGTGCAGTCTTACTGCAATAGCTGATTCCAGCACCAGCACTGAAGAAATGCATCAATTGCGGATTCAGCAATCATGGGAAGATGAATTCCAGACTATACAGAATTCTATTGATTCAGTTAAAGGGCAATCACGACTTGGCAAGCGAGTTCAATCGGATCAGGTCCTGGATCCCCAGTCGCTTATATCTGCTACCGATAAAGACCCTACCGATGTCATCCTGCGTCGGGTTGGGGCTCTGTTGGATCATCAAGGTACTTTGCAGGGCTCAACATCGGACTTAGTGAAATGGCGTCACCAGTATAATGATCTGTGTAGTCGAGCACATACGGTTTCCCTTGGAAAAAAGACTGCAGATCACCAATCAGGGCGCGAGCAACTCTACTATGAAGCCGCGGCATTGCGCCGCAGTGTAGCTCTTTCAAACCCTTTACTTGATTTCAATGATATCATTTATGTAGAAACTGAGAGATCAAGGTCTGTAAAATCGGGGCATATGTGTCGCCACTATCTTGGTTGGGTACGGATGCGCAAAGGTGGATTATACATATGCAAAGATTTCAAGACCAACCCGCAAATTATAAACCTTACTGAGGGTGTGGTTGTGGAAAACGGAAGATTTGCCGGAAAGACGCTTGACGGTGGCGGGTTTATGGCGCCCGATCTTTCATACGATGGGAAAAAAGTTGTGTTTGCCTGGGTTGAGCCCGGCCCGATCCACGAAAGCCATGCCAAAGAGTTCTCGATGCATCTTTTCAGCATCGATACTGACGGAACAAATCTGCGGCAACTCACTGATGGCCCTCATGATGATTTTGATCCGTTGTGGCTCCCCGGAGATGACCGAATTGTATTTGTCTCAGAACGTCGCGGGGGCTATGCACGATGTAACACATATATCATCTTTCCTACCTGGACTTTGTTTTCCATGAAGCCGGACGGGTCGGATATCGTTTGCTTGAGCTATCATGAAACGAATGAATGGCAACCAAGTGTCGATAATGACGGGATGCTGGTGTATACACGATGGGATTATGTGGATCGTAACAACAGTTGTGCACAGTTCTTGTGGCGGTGTTATCCCGACGGACGTGATCCACGTGCCCCCCATGCGAACTATTTCATGCCATTGAGTACGGTTGGCTGGACTGAAGACTCGGTTAGTCAGTACTTTCCCGAGGGATTCCCGGCGTACAAAGACCGCCATTTCTTTGCCCAAAAACCCGAGGCTATGGAATGGAACATACGTGCTATACCCAATACAACAGGAGAGTATATTTCGGCGCTCAGCGGACATCACAAAACCAATCAAGGGGACTTGATACATATCGATATCAAAATAAAGGATGACAATGACAAATCACAGGTCACTCTACTCAACGAAGGTCGGTATCTCACTCCTTGGCCATTGAGCCGAGACTACTACCTTTGTGGGCTTGGCAATGAGCTTTACCTTCTTGACCGGTTTGGGAACCATGAACTCATTGTTGAGGGGATGGATGAGGAGGGGGAAGTGGTGCCCATGGACCCGATTCCGTTACAGGCACGGCTTACCGCCGACGGACAACCTGTTCATCCCCGAATCCCCACTCGAACCTGGGACGGAGAACGTAGCGGCCTTCCTGACCATAAACCTGCCACGATCACTGTGGCAAATGTTTATGATGCTGATTGGAAATTGCCTCCTCAACAGAAAGTCAAATGGATGCGTATTGTTCAATTGCTCCCGAATGTCACCTCACATCAGGATAACCCGCTCATCTCACCCTATAGTATATCGGCGGCACGAATGCCGTTAGGGGTTGTGCCGGTTGATGCGGATGGAAGTGTTTATTGTGAGGCTCCAATCAATAAAGCGCTCTACTTTCAACTGCTTGATGAAAGAGGGCTGGCAGTCCGCTCGATGCGTTCGGCGACGTATGTTCATTCCGGAGAGCAATTGAGCTGTGCGGGATGCCATGAAGACAAATGGGGGGCAACGCCGCCTTCAAATCCAAGCGCTGTTAATCGAGATCCCTCGCCAATCGTACCCGAGGTTGTCGATGGGGCGATTCCCTACAACTGGTATCGCCTGGTCAAACCGGTGTTTGAATCAAAGTGTATACCTTGTCATAGTCAGAAAGAGAACAAGAATGCAGGCGCCGCCAGGCTGGACGACCCATTTAAAATTGACAAGAAATACCTCTTTGGATTCGAGGGAATGGGAAAATATGGTGATCCGTACACCAACAGTACCCGCACAACCCCCATGCGGTTTGGCGCTATGGAATCGAAACTCTTTCAGACTATTGATAAACCCCATCACGATCTATCCTTAACACCGGAAGAGTTGCGGCGTATTACGCTTTGGCTTGATATGAATTGCAATGTCCTTGGAACAGCCTTCGATAATACTCACCAGGAGAGAGGGGGTATCGCCTGGTCTCCATTGGATGTGGATCCGGCCAATCCGATCGGAACAGAGTTCCCCAGCAGTCTGAAGGCTTCCGGTATTCGCTTTTCATCGCCTGAACCGCTTATTTTGCCCAATGCCCAATTTCAGTTTTCTGCCTATGCATCTGATGAACTGGGTAGACCAGTGGGAACAGTTTCGAATCAGAACTGGACAGTCACCGGTGGTGGCGATATTGACGGCACAAGTGGTTTATTTACACCAACCGGTGACCCGGGAATCTATACTGTATCAGTATCAGGCGACATCGGAGCCGCCCCCTATACCTGTTCGGAGCGCTTTTATCTTGGAGCAGCAGACAGCTCCTTTCCCCTTGATACCGGATATATCGGCCGATTTCTCGCGCTACATGATGGGTGGAGTTATTGTGTCAACCAGTCGAATGAAACACTACCCGCGGGTGATGAAAATGCTCATCCCCGTGAAGGTGATGAAGTGATGCTTGGTTCAATCAATACACAATGGAAAGTGGTGCGCGACGGCGATGGTTATTGGGATGTTCCGCATATTGCACCATGGATATTCTATATGGCATCGTATATAGTATCCCCCACAGCTCAAAAGGTAAAGTTTCGCTATGGAGTGGACAACAGCCGAAGTGGCGCTGATGGAGATAAGTTTTTAACATTGTTGAAAATCCGGTTGAATGGTTCAGTATGTCTCGAGAACGAAGACGAAGCGGGGAAGTTCAAAAGGAACATTCTTGTGGATCCGGAATTTTCCGACCTGGTTCAGTTGGAGGAAGGTGAAAACCTGCTTCTTGTCCGTATGGAGAAGAAATGTAGAAATGGTGTTGATCGATGCAGCCATTCCGGTACGCCCGGATTAGCACTTTCCTTTGTTGATGAGAATGGTGACCCCGTGGAAAACCTTCGATACAAACTTTCGTCATCGGAAGTAGTAGCATCAACGCCACTGGCTGCATCTGTGGCGAGTATTGCTCCAAGAGTCCATATAATGCAGAATGCCATTCGTGTCTTCAGCCCATGGGACAAAACGGAGTTGCGGTTGTTTACCGTTTCGGGACGGTGCATTATGCATAAGCGCTATCCTGAAAAGGGAATGCATTTCATTAGCCTTCCTTTATTGGCAAATGGGGTATATGTTGCACGATTGAAATCAAGGGACGGTGTGTGGACGAAGTGCATACGTAAAGCCTTTTGACCATTACCTTTTTCCAGAGAGATGAAAAGACAATCGGCCGCCTGCCGGCGGCCGATTGTCTTTGTGTGTATATACCCCATCAGGAGTAATCACGGAATAACCTCTTCATTCTCGCTCGATCTCAGGCCGGCTTTATTCGATGCCTGTTTGGGCCATAGACCCTGAGCCGCTTTTAACGGAAGGAGAATATCCTTTGTATTGCGGCATAAGATATTGGGCCGGGGCGACAATGGCCTTCCTTCATTGTTACGATGATTCACCAAAGGCCGGTAATACCTCACACGAAAATGGTGCTTTCGAGCCCATTTTATAACCATTGAGCCGGAATAGAGTCGGATTGTAGTAGATTACCATCTTTAGATTGTTAGACTGTGGTGGAGGCTGCCCATGAGTAAGCATAGAAGGATTATCAGGTCGGTTTTATTACTTTCCGTCTCGACAATTGTTGTCCATGTTGAGGCGTCACCACGGATGACGGCCGGATTCGTTGAAGATTTTCATGAAAAAGAATATACGCGTATCGAGGCCGTTGTCGATTCACTCCGTCGGGCGGGAAATCGTTTACCCGAGGGCGAAAATGCGGAATACGTGCTCGACCGGCAATCACTTATCCTGCAAGGCGACGATGACGCTCTCGATGTCGTGCTCCGGCGGACCGAGGCGCTGCTGTCGCTTATCGAGACCTTGCCCAATGCCCCCGATCTCTCCTTTCAACGTTCCCAACTTACAGACCTGAAGCAGGCGGCCGAACAGGCTCCGTTCGAAGCTAACAACGATACCCGGCGAAGCGAACGCCGGCAGCTTTTTCTTGATGCATGCGGAGTACGACGATCGATTGCGACGCAAAACCCGATTCTGGATTTCGATAGCATCGCCTACATTCCCCAGAACGAAAGGGGGGGGTTTATCGGAAACGGCAGCTATAAAGGTGGTTGCCCGGGGTGCGAGCATTCCTGGACTCCCGAAGAGTTCCGGGCATTCGACTGGACCAAACCGGTCACCGGGTTGTCTTCAAAAAATTCTTCGGCCCCCGCGATCCTGAGCGGTTACAGGGCCGGAGCCGGTTCATCGGAATCCATTCTCAAGAACAAGACCGTTTCCAATGGTCGACTGGCCGGGACTCAACTGGATGGAAACGGAGATTTCAGTACGAGTTTTGACCTCTCCTACGATGGTAATTCCATTGTCTTTTCCTGTGCACCGGCTGGAGAGAAGACCTACCATCTCTTTCGAGCCAATCTGGACGGAAATGAAATTGTGCAGCTAACCGACGGGGCGCTCCCGGATTATGAACCGTGCCTGTTGCCGAATGGGCGCGTGGTTTTTGCATCACTCCGACGATTGGCGGCTCATCGTCATCATCACGGTGATAATGAACCGCTTGGTCTGGCAACTCTGTTCAGCATGGCGCATGACGGCACCGATTTGATACAACTCTCCTGGCATGAAGCTTCGGAGCTTCATCCTGTCGTAGACAATGAAGGGTATATCGTGTACACTCGTTGGGATCAGATTGACCGGAGTGCCGGGACGGCCCACAATTTGTGGCGCTGCTTTCCCGATGGGAGAGATCCGCGCAGTCTGGGCGCAAATTATCCCCTCCCGCACTATGTCCTCGATCAGGATGTCTCCACCGACGGAGTTGCGGATCGACCGAATGCGCTTCTGCAGGTTCAGGCAATTCCCAATACCACTCAGAAGTATATCGCCATTGCCTCCCGCCACCACGCACACCTTCCGGGGGTACCGGTAGTGTTTGATGCCGCTTATCCCGACGATAACGCCATGTCGCAGACTAAGATCATTACCGGGTGTGAATTGCCTGTCGAAGCGGCCGGTCCCGGGAATACGCCCACCGCGGGAATCCCGAACGGAGCGGACTGGTTCACTTCTCCGTGGCCGCTGAGCATGGATTTCTATCTGTGCGCCGGAAGCAAGTATAATACAGGAATCTATCTGCTGGATCGTTTCGGCAATATCGTGATTCTGTATTCAGGAGTTGCCGCCAATCCCATACCGCTCCGGGGCCGTCCCATTCCCCCCGAGCTTCCGACTCGAACATATCAGGGCGAACGGGACTCCGACTCGCGTCATAAAGCGGTAATAGTGATTGACAATGTTTACGAGTCCGATTTTGAGTGGCCCACGGAAACAAGCATCAAGGCGATTCGGGTTATTCAGTTGATCCCCCGACCGTGGACAAATCCGTTGCGACACGAGCCGGAAGTCGGCGCTTCCAGGGACGGGATCGCTCGCCAAATTCTTGGGACCGTGCCGGTCGAAGAGGATGGAAGCGCCTTTTTCGAGGCCCCGTCGGGAAAGCTGATTTACTTTCAGGCACTTGACGAAACCGGGGCGGCGGTTCAGTCGATGCGTTCGGGCACGTATGTCCATCCCGGAGAAGTTCTCAGATGCACCGGGTGTCATGAGGATAGATGGAACGCAAATCAATCTCGAAGTCTCACCGAAATCGCCGCCGTGCAGCGCCCCCCGTCAACGCTTTCACCGGAACCGTCAGGTACACTGCCGTTCAATTTTTACACACTGGTTTCCCCGCTCGCGGATAACACCTGCAAGCCGTGTCATGAGACCCGGAACAAAGGATTGCGGGATTTCTCATATAAAAGTATGCAAAAAAAAGGCTTCTACTTCAATGCCGACGCCGGCACGAACTCGTCGTTGAAGGCGCCACACGGAGGAACGAGAACCAAAGCCGGGCGATTTGGTTTTCGGGAGTCGGAACTCGGGAAGACGCTTATGGCGTCACACAAGGATAGGCTCACCCCGGAGCAGCTTCGAAGAATCATCGTGTGGGTGGACGCCAATTCCATGGAGTTGGGAGCCTACTATGCCGCCGAAGAGCAGCGCAATGGACAGGAAAAATGGCCGCTTCTGGATATGGATCCCGAAAACCCGACGGGTGTCGAGTCGGAATTGCGAAATCCCACCGCCGAAGAACTCGCCGGCGCCGAGGTACGACTCAGGCATTCATCACCCGAGAAACATGCCACACCGTCCGCCCGGTTCCACATCACTCGTCACGGCCTTCGGATCGACAATGTCACATCGGGAGAATGGACGATGTACCTGCGGTCGCTCGATGGAAGAATGGTGTATTGTCGGACAATAGCAGTACCACTGGAGAAGCGAATCACCTGTGCCTTTCCGAGTCTCGCCCAGGGGGTCTATACAATCGACCTGGTCTCAAAAGGCACTCGTGTGCGTGATCATGTGCTGATGGTGGGCGCCGGCGATCGATAGGTCCGGCCCAACATGCATGAGAGCGATTCAAGCGGGATTTTCGGGCAATTCGGCCTGAAATATTGATCTTGCGAGTGAACTCGGCACCTGAGACGTTGTAATTCCGTATCGGAAATGAAAACGTGTGGGCCGACCCAATTTGCTAAACCTGTGCAATATCTCCGGGTCGGCATCCGCAATGAAAACGGAAAAGCTTCCAACCGTTATGCCACTCTATGTGGTAGATGTGTGTGATGATGATGGGATGTCGGGTGTAACAGCCCGACGGCAAAGGGCCGCTCCTCGGAGCGGCCCTTTTGCTATCATCGCCTTGTGCTCGGTCATTGGATAGCCTGACATCGACAGTCGAGAGACACCGTACCGAGCCCCGATTTCAATCGGGAAGGCGCCCTAACCCAGTTTCGCAGTCGAGAGCGAGCAACAGCTTACGCAGAATGCCGTGAGTTGAT
>CAYFVL010000265.1:0-8126 GCA_964346405.1 uncultured Fibrobacterota bacterium | reverse complement strand
TTGTGGGAATCTCTTTAACTTTGCGGCAAATTCGATTACTTTGTGGGACTTTGCGCTATGTCGCCGATTTGGGGAGATACCTTGAGCATTTTTCTAAGTTAAGATCGTGCAACAGCTTACGCAGAATGCCGTGAGTTGATTGCGAAACTTGGGCTAGGTCGAAATTCAACCAAATCATGGCGTGCTGCGGTGGTTCAGAAGAGAAAGATACAAATGCTTGGGCTGCGGTCATGTCTGGCGCAGAATAGATTTTTAGTTTTCCTAAAAGGCTTTTTGCCTGTTTGATTTGTTGTTAAGGGGCAAAGATTCTTTGTCCATGCATTCTGTTTTTCGCGATCCGGGTCGCTCGTATGTGATACTGATCGCGTTTATTGCCTAAGGCGATAAACGCACCGGTATCAGCAAAAACGACTCTATCTCTTATAGATCGCATCATGATTTGCCGCCATATCCTCCGGTCCTTCATAGAGTCCGATCAAATCAGTCAGTGATTTGCCGGTTGTGTTTTTCCTTTTAACTTTGCTGCGCAGGTATTCGGCAAAATCGTATACCTCACGTTGTTTTTCGTAGGGCAATTCTTCGAGCGTCCGCTTGATTTTGTCGGTTAGTTCATCTGAAAACGTCATAAGCTACCTCCTTGGTCCAAAAAATACGACAATGAACCAGATATGTTCCCTATTTTTTGAATCTCGCTTCTGCTGTCACAACCTTCCAAAACACTTTCTCCGCCGGCTCTGCAGTGTAACATCCTTCCGAAAGCCTTTTTGCCTTGAGGATGAAATCCAAGTGCTCGCCGGAAGCTTTTCCAAACTTATTTTGCCAAAAGCACGTTGGGAAACGTTTCTAACAGAAGTTTCCTGGAAAAAGAAAAAGAGGGACGGAACACCGGGTTCGGTCCCTCTTTACTATCTGGGTGGGCACCAGAAATAAACGAGGGTATCCGAGGCGGCAGATTCGTAACCATAAATGATGATTTTTTTTCTCATGAATCTTCGATGAACACCGCGCTCGTATATGCCTTGAAGATGTTCCCGTAGGAGTCCCGACTTACCCCTTCCGCACGAATATAGCCCTTTCCTTTCAAAGGCTCCGGAAAGACGAGCGGTTCGCTGCGTACGGGCTCCGTGGGATCCCAGGTGTGGTTTGCCAGTATCCGTTCACTTTTTTCTCCTTGGATACCTCGATATACTCGCACACTGACAGGATTGCCGAATTCTTTCGATCCGAGAATGGTGACCGAGAGATTTACCAGAGGGTTAGAAAAGCGTTCACCCACAATGGACGTACCATTCATATCAATGGAGAGAAAAGGCCCGGAGGTCACAAACGTTTTGCCAGCTCGAATGACGGCGGATATTCCATGTTGGCTTCGTGCCTTTGTATATACTCCGGTACGGGTGTACCCCATGTGGCGAGTAAAGCTTTCGGTTATCGAGACGAATGGAATACCAACCGAACGATACCGGGAAAAATCACCGTGAGCATCGCTTCCCGCAAGGAGGCAGTATCGACTTCCGCTCAACAGGGACTGAATCCAGAGCCGGCGTGAACGCTCCCAAGCGGCATCAAAATCTCCATTCGCTCCTTGAAGCCCATGGAGGTGAGGGGAGAGGTCTGCTTCACTCCAGGTGCCACGCCGAAGCAGGAGTTTTTGCAGGAGCCCCGGGTGGGCGCCCGGATGCGCCGCAAAAGAGACGCCGCCCTGACGTGTTATTTCCGATGCGACTTCATGAGTGTTTAACTGTTTGTCTTTACGCCTGTTACGACGAGCCCCATCAAGTGATCCGGGAAGAAAATCCTGAAACCCAAGTCCTCCAAGGTGCACCACTTTCCCGTGCGAGTTTAGCGTGGAGACTTCCTCACCGCACAGGATCGTTGCACCGTCTGCATATTGGTTTTCACATTCTTTCTTCAGGAGCTTCCAGCGTTTGCCATGCGGATCGGCCTTGAGGTAGTCGTCCACACGGCAGGCGAGATCGTATGAGTGATCGGTAATACCTACAAAATCCAATCCGGCGGCGCCGGCCGTTTGTGATATCATTTCGATCGGGGGCCCAAACTCCACGTGGCTCTCGGAATACTGTGAATGCATGTGGATGTCGCCAAAGACACATTCTCCATGCCTGGGGAATCTCTCCGGAGAGTACCGTCCCACCAGCGCGCGTTTGGATGATGTGGGAAGATTATCGTTGAGCACTTTCCAGGAGCGCCCACCGGTAGTTATCTCGGCGAAGGCATTGATATAAAAAGGACCGGGTTCAATATCCCGCGACAACTGAAAAGAAAAGAGATAGCCGTCTGTGTTTTCAGATAATCCATGGGTGAGTCGGTATTTTTCGCAGTGGGAAATTTCGGCGAGGGGTACGGTTTTGCCGGAACTTGAGATGGTTGCGGTAACTCTTTTTAATTCAGAGGGATACCTGGCAATGTCATGGATGGTTAAACACAGGGGAAGCACGTTAGATTCAATGCGAAACGGAATGTCGAATATAACCTCTGGACGTCGGCGGTACAGGGCGCTTGGGAAGTAAGGAAAAAAGCGGAAATGCGTTTCCGCGTACAAAGGTACAAGCGGAAGCAGGAACTGGAACTCCATAGTGTATTTTTCCGTCTTACCGAAAGGCACATATCATGTGTCCGGTTTAACAATCAGAACAGTTGAGTTGTTTGGAAAAACGCAATGCCGGAAAACATCAGGACCTCGGAATTCGACTATACGCTTCCCGAAGAACTTATCGCTCAGTATCCGCTCGAAGCACGCGATCGCTCGCGTCTACTTGTACTGAATCGTGAAGAAAACAGTATAAGTCATCGTATTTTTAATGACTTACCGAGCCTGCTCCGAGAAGGCGACCGTATTGTGTTCAATGATACTAAAGTATATCCCGCCCGCCTAATCGGACGAAAGTCAACCGGGGCCTCGGTGGAGTTCCTGTTCACCAACAGAATTTCCGACAACCTCTGGCGAGCACTTGTTCGCCCGGCAAAACGGCTGAAAGTCGGTGCGAGAGTTATTGCAGGCGATGAAGAGTTCGAAATAGCCGCGGAGGAAGAGGACGGGTTTCGACTTATTCGCCTGGTGTCCCAAACCGTATTTACACGTATTACCGATTTCCTTGAGCATAGCGGTGTAATGCCTCTTCCGCCATACATGAGACGTAAGGCGGAAAAAGGCGATTCGTCCTCATACCAGACGGTCTACGCAAAGAAGACCGGTGCGGTAGCCGCCCCAACTGCCGGACTTCATTTCACCAAACATCTTCTGGAAGAGCTTGATAGAGCCGGGGTGCAATCGAGTTTTGTTACGCTCCACGTTGGGATCGGAACATTCAGGCCGGTAGAGGAAGAGGATCCTCGTGAACACACTATTCATGAAGAACAATTCGAATTATCGAGTGATGCGGCAGAGCAGATTTGGGAAACAAAAAGAAACGGCGGACGAGTGGTTGCGGTGGGAACGACTGTCGTTCGCGTTCTTGAGAGCTGCGCCGATAAGGCCGGTAGATTAGTACCGCAAACGGGCAGCACCCGGCTTTTCATAATGCCGGGATATCGATTCAAAATGGTGGATTCCCTGATCACTAACTTTCACCTTCCAAAATCCACATTGCTGATGCTCGTTTCCGCCTTTGCCGGCAAAGAGCCCATACTCCAGGCGTACAAAGCAGCGGTGGATCAAAGATATAGGTTCTTCAGCTACGGGGACGCCATGTTTATTCTGTAAGTAGGGCTGTTTTGTCCGCCTGAATTCAGGAGCCGAATGTTATGAGTCGGCTGCGAAACCTGGGCCAAAATCAGGGACTTCCGGGAAACCACGCGGCTAATTGGTCCAGTTTTGCCCGGTTTGGCATGATATTCTAATTGACCAGAGTTCGACCGCCATGTATATTGGTTAAATTGTCCGCGGAGCCCGAGTGAATAAATCCACTCGGGCTCGGTTTTTTTTTTGCCTCAGAGTATCTGTTGGGAAGGGAGATATAGAGATGTTCGTAGCCGGGGGAGTACCAAAAAGTATCGAAAACATCGTTTGGCAGGATTACAGAGGCTTTGAGACTGGAATGATAGTGTTCTATCCCTCAGAAACAGTCTCGGAACTTCCCATTCGTGAAATACCCGAAGAGCTGCCTCCTAAAAACGTACCCGAACCCAACTATGAAACGAAAACATTCGGATTTCATGGGTGCTCACGTTCAACGGTGCGAACGGCATTTGCGAAGGCCAAAATGCACTACCTGTTTTTCATGACAAAATATGCGGGGACGAATTTCGAGTACCTCGACAAATATCTCGTGACCGGTTATTACAGAATAGCTTGGATCGCCGATGTGAAGAAATTGCATATACGATATTTGGAGACATATAACTGTCTTACCGCCGACTCATGCTTGGCTCTCAGGGCTGATGAGATGCACTTTGTGGCTCTTGAAGATGCTTTTGTCATTGCTCCCAATGCTCTCAAAGGATGGGGCGCCTCGAGTAGAATTACGAAACAGACCCGAATCGAACTGGACGAGGAAAAAACCGGAGAACTCCTGAAGTACCTCCGATCTAAACCCAATATAGCTTCCGAATATATCGAAGAAACCGAACGGCTCTCTCCGGAAAACGAAGAGGAGGAAGAAGAGGATTAACCGCTTTTCTTCCGGTTTAGCAGGTCCTGACCCGGAAGGCAGATTGTTGTCGCGATTCTCTCTTCTAAATCTCTTTAACCCCGGCTCGGTTGATCGTCGATAGATATGGATTTGTCGTGATTACTTCAAACATAGATCTAGGGGACGGCATGATCAAACAGCGGGTATATGTGGAATCCACTGTGTGGTATCAGATGGTGAATTACGCCGAGTCAGGTTTTCAAAAAATGGCGCGTCACCTTCTGTCTCTCATTAAAGAAAACAGATATGACGTGTATATCTCCAGTGTCGTTCTTCTGGAGATTTCACTCAATGCTCCCAAGTACAGGGAAAAACTGGTCGACTTGCTGAAAGAATGCAAGCCGCTGGTGCTTATGGAAAACGCCGATGCGGATGATGTGGCATGCGCGTATCTCGAGAACGCATATGCGAACAGGCCGAAGGAAACGTGCATCGTGGATGCATTGCATGCGGCTATTGCGACTACCGCGAACATCTCGTACATAGCTTCTTATGATTACCGTAACTTATTGAGTGTAAGGACATTGGAGGAGATCAACGCGGTCAATCTCCTAGCCGGTTACAACCATTTCCTCAGTGCGGTGCCTCCATTCATGTTCCTGGATCTACCACGGTACGACGGTGAACAGGGGAGTGTGGCTTGGACTGTATGGAATATCAAGGCAAAAGCAGGTGTTCGGCTTCTGGAACTCATGGAAAAGACACCGAAAGAACAGGAAAAAGCGCGAAAAAAACTCCTATCAGAGTATGCCGGTAAGCTTGGTTTGAAAGTTTACCAGGCGATGCGCACGACTGTTGACTTCTAGCCCCAGGTATCGCAGCCGACTCACGGCGTTTTCGACTGCGATACCTGGGCCGGCCAGGAACTCACAATCGATATGCCGGTTAATGAATCACTTTTTCATTCTGTAACACGGATCCTCGAAACTTCCGTAAAGGAAATGGTATTTCCGGGGGCTGTATGTGGAATAGTTGATCACGACGGCAATCAGGGTATCTTTGCCGTAGGGCGACATCGACACGGAACTTCACGTTCCATGCGTGAGGAGGATATTTTTGATGTCGCATCTATCACAAAGGCAATTCCAACCTCGCTTCTGGCTCTCCAGGCGCTAGATGAACAACGGATTTCCGTGGATACGGCAATTTCAGAATTCCTGCCCGGTTTTGTCGGTTCGCAGCGAGAGAAGGTGACCCTCCGGCATTTGCTGACCCATACCATTGAGCACGCCGCCCCGCTTTCAAGCCTCCGTACCCTTGAGCCCGAAGAAATTCTGAGGCGTATCCTGTCCGATCCTTTCCCGTCTCCTCCCGGATCAAAATTCTTTTACAGTAACGCAACAAGCGTGCTGCTTGGGCTGGTGGTTGAGCGGGTTTTTGGTGATTCGCTCGATGAGCTTGCCCGGAAGCGCATTTTCGGACCGCTTGAGATGACAAATAGTTCTTTTTCCCCCAAAAAACTGCCTCAAGATCGAATTGTGCCTACAGAAATCGATGAATGGCGGGGGAGAGAGGTGTGTGGGGAAATCCACGATGAAAGCGCCTTTGTTCTGAGCAGAATTATGGTACCCGGATCGGCCGGTCTTTTCTCAACCGTACCTGATCTTCTCAAGGTGCTCCCGGCAATTCTGAGCTGTGATACTCGATCCGGATACCGGCTTATCAGTTCCGAGCTGCTTGAGCGGATCGGCGAAAACCAGATCGCTGAGTTGAACGAGTGCACCGGACTAGGATGGGAGCTGAATCAGTCAAGGTATATGGGAAACTGCGGCACAAGAAGGATCATCGGTAAAACCGGGTTCACCGGCTGCATGGTGGCCTGCGACCTTCAGACCGCACGCGGAGTTGTTCTTCTATCGAACTATACCTATCCGCACCGTAAGGCCGGTCCGGACTTGATCAATTCAGTCCGCAGAAGGATCTGTGGCGCAGTCTTTGCAACGTGAGCGGCATGAACCGCCTGATCTGAGCCACCTGAGAAGTTCGCCTCTTTCATTCATCCTGTGCGTCGGGCGGTATTCTGCGACAAATTGTATACTGATACGTTCAGCGATGAATAATTTTCCTACACGTTATTGTTAATTCAGAGTTGGAAGGGGAGCAGGGACAAACGATGGCAAAGGATACTTTCAAGAAAAAAATTCTGTGCATAGGTGCGGGGTATGTCGGTGGACCGACAATGGCTATGATTGCCGCCAAGTGCCCCGAGTACAAAATTACAGTGGTGGATATCAATGAGGACAGGATCGCGGCCTGGAAGTCGGATAATCTTCCGATATATGAGCCGGGATTGCTCGAAGTGGTGCAGAGCGCGCGCGGGCGGAATCTGTTTTTTTCCACGGAGGTCAATGAGAGTATTAGGGAGGCCGATGTAATATTCGTTTCGGTTAATACTCCCACAAAGACATTCGGAGTGGGTGCCGGAAAAGCCGCCGATCTTCAGTACTGGGAAAAAACCGCTCGGAACATCGTACAGGTGTCGGAATCCGATAAGATAATCGTAGAAAAGAGCACTCTTCCTGTAAGAACCGCTAAGGCAATGGCACGAATTCTGAACGCGAACGATAAGGGCATTCATTTCGAGGTGGTATCCAATCCGGAATTTCTGGCCGAGGGAACGGCTGTGGCCGATCTGGAGAATCCGGATCGGGTCCTTATCGGATCTCAGGAGTCGGAGCAAGGCCTCGCGGCACGACGGCAAATCGTTGATATATATGCACATTGGGTATCGCGGGAGCGTATTCTAACAAGCAATGTCTGGAGTTCGGAACTCTCGAAATTGGTGGCTAATGCCTTTCTCGCGCAACGAATCAGTTCGATCAACAGCATATCGGCTCTATGTGAACGCACGAAAGCCGATATCGATCAAGTATCGGAAGCGATTGGAATGGATAGCCGCATCGGCCCCAAATTCCTTAAATCCAGCGTGGGTTTTGGTGGATCGTGTTTCAAGAAGGATATCTTAAATCTTGTGTATATATGTGAATCATATGGACTTACAGAGGTCGCTCGGTACTGGGAAAGCGTCGTTTCTCTAAATGAATACCAGGAACGACGCTTTGTATTCACTATGATGCGCGTGATGTTTAACACACTGGCGGACAAACGGATTGCGCTTTTTGGGTTTGCCTTCAAGAAGGATACCGGTGACACGCGTGAATCGCCCGCTATAAGCGTATCTCAGAATCTGCTTGCCGAGCATGCTCGGCTTGTGATTACTGATCCACAGGCGCTTGAGAACGCAAAACGTGATCTCGCCGGGTTCGACGGACTCATCAGCTATGAACAGGATCCATATGAGGCGGCCAAAGGAGCTCATGCGATTGCGCTGATGACCGAATGGGACGTCTATAAGGAATTGGATTACAAGCGAATATACGATTCCATGGAGAAGCCGGCGTTTGTCTTCGACGGCCGAGGGATTCTGGACCATGCCGGGTTGTATGAACTGGGATTCAATGTTTTTCCGATCGG
>CAYFVL010000264.1:0-8244 GCA_964346405.1 uncultured Fibrobacterota bacterium | reverse complement strand
GCTTTTTCTAAGTCAATCTCGCACAACATCTTACGCATACTGCTCGTTCTCGGCATTTCGACATTTCGACCTTGCTCAATGCAGCGCAATACGGCGCTCCGCTCGGGACACCGCCCCTCGGCATTTCGGCTACGCTCACTTCGACACCGCGCAGTGCAGCGCAATACATCGATCCGCTCACTTCGACACCGCTCAGTGCAGCGCGGTACGGCGTCTCGCGACTGCTAAACCTGGGCTAACGGTTGACGGTTCGGGAGGACTGTTCGCTCGTCAGGAGAGTATTCCCGTTTTCTCGCACTCCTCATATCCGTTAAGATAGCGAAGATAGAATACCCATTTCATCGGGCTGTGGTGATCGAAAACAAAACGATGGTACTGCCCGTCGAAAGCGAACTCAAAGACATCCTTCTTCTGTATGACAGGGTCCCGAATTTCGGAAAGCGGAGCGGTAAGAGAATTTCCGTCTTGCGATTCGTATCGGACGGCATCGTTTGCAAGCCGCAGAACCCCGGTGGAAACGTTTTCGAATTTCCCCTGCTCGCCCAACCTTTGTCGCACCACGGAATCACTAGATGTGAGAAGGTTTTTTCTATCCCAGGCCTGGATCCGTTTCCGGACCTCGGTTCGGTGCCAGTCGGCCAAATCTTTGAGATCGGCGAGTAGGGCGCCGTTGGGCTGAGGAGCGGGTTCGAAACGGCAATGGGCATCCATTCGCCACGTCGTATCGCATTCACGGCAGGTCAGGTTGTCGCCGGTGGTCGCGAGACGGTCTTCCGAAAGACAATTTGGACATATCCAGACAAAACGCTCGAGTCCGAGAGCCAGGTTTTTTCCGGTGATCGGATAGGCAAGATTATCCGGATCCTTTACATCGTTCTGATAGATATCGGTTTTCATCGTATCCAGGAGCTGTGAATCCGACATTTCAGCGATCTGTTCGGGAAAATATGAATTGAACTTCATTCTTGTCATTCCGCGACGCGGAGTCTCGGCCCACCATGGCTTTGTCAAAAAATTGCCCATTATCCGGACCGTCACGAGGCCACATTTCGCTCGTTTGACAATTTTTTCGACACCGGCATGGATTGGCTGCGTCTCCCCGTCCCACGTGGTCTGCCCTTCGGGAAAGATCAGTACGGATCGACCGTTTCTCAGCTCCTGAAGCGTGGTTTTCATGGCCCGATAGTCATGAGCGCCCTTTCTCTTGGGAAACGCACCGATATGTCTCAGGTATGCGCTTGTCATACCACCTTGCCGAAAGCCGTCATCGTTCATCATGATTGACAAACCACGCTTGTTGTACCAGCCCAGCATCCAGGGATCCGCGAAATTGCCATGGTTTGATACTATCACGTATGGTTGCGGGGGAAATGGAGCGGAACGCTTTCGGTCGTCGAATCTCATCGTGTGCCGATGAACGACTCTTACTCCATATCGATTCAGTGTCCAGAACAGGTCGCGAGCAAGATTGTCAAACGCTTTCGCCATTGAACGATATCCCTTCCATCTGGCCGATGTTTGTCGGTTTATTCACTTCCGGAATACCTGATTCTGGTTATCCAGGCAGGTCGGAGGCATTCGGCTTTGCCATGAGTTCGTGCAGTGGTGTGACGCAATCCGTTTCGCGCAGGGAGATGAAAATGATTGCTGTTTCTATCCTCCCGCAGTGCTGAGAGGGCGGAAAATGATTCTCAAACGGGGTCATTCACTCGCCGCTGTGCCGTCGGGTGCGATCGTGCTATACATTGAAGTGGAAATGCAGGATATCACCTTCTCCGAGAATGTATTCTCGTCCTTCCCGGCGAATTTTGCCGGCAGCTTTCAGAGCGGCTTCGGACCCATAGTGTTCAAGGTCTCCAATCGTGTACACCTCGGCACTGATAAAACCACGCTCGATATCCGAGTGAATGACACCCGCGGCTTTAGCGGCCGAAATGCCCTTGCGGACAGTCCAGGCCCGGTTTTCCTTTTCTCCGGCCGTGTAGAATGTCTGAAGGCCCAATAGCTCGTAGGTGGAGCGGACAAGAGAATGAAGCCCCGGTTCGGTAAGACCCAGACCCTCCAGAAACTCTCCACGGTCTTCGTCGGGAAGCTGCGCGATTTCCGCCTCCATTTTTCCGCACAGCCTCAGGCATCGTGCACCGTGAGTATCGGCATATTCCCGCAAAGCCGTCACATAGGCGTTATCCTCCAGAATGGCGTCTTCATCGACATTCGCCACAAACTGAATCGGCTTTGCGGTAAGCAGGCTGAATTCTTTTATACGAGCACTATCGTCTTCGGACAGCGAAATCGATCGAACGGGCGCTCCCTCCGAAAGGCGGGAGCGAATCTCTTCAAGAAGTGCCGCCTTCTGCTTCGCTTCCTTTTCGCCCGATTTGGCCATTTTCTGCATTCGATCCAACGCACGTTCAACTGTTTCAAGGTCTTTAAGCAGCAGTTCGGTATCGATAACAGTCACGTCCTCGATCGGATCCACCATTCCGCCCACGTGTACGACATTTTCGTCGGTGAAACAACGCACGACATGGATCAGAGCGTCGACGGTTCTGACATGGCCGAGAAACTGGTTTCCCAGCCCTTCACCTTTTGAGGCGCCTCGCACAAGACCCGCGATATCGACAAGTTCCACAAATGTGGGTACAATTTTACGGGTCTTGATTATTTCCGATATTCTGTTCAGCCGAGGATCGGGAACCGCCACCATGCCGTTGTTTGGGTCGACCGTACAGAACGGATAGTTCTCGGCGGCGACTTCGGTGGCACATACGGCATTGAAGATGGTCGATTTTCCTACGTTCGGCAAGCCAATTATTCCGGCAGAAAGCCCCATTTAGTCTTATCTTCCCATTTGAAACGAAGTTATACGAAAAGGATAATATACCACAGTGCTTCGATACGGCTCAACACCATATTTGTCCTGGTTATGCAAGTTATTGTAAAATAGCAAGATATGGACATGTCTGCATTGTGTTTCGACTGTTTCGACGAGTCCTGGTTTGGTGGAACGCCTTTTGCGGAATTCGGGGGTTCGAATCAATCATTCGTTTTCGTGCACAAAAGATGCGGTCGTGTTCTCGATCTTGTAAAAAAAGTGCGCGGGAACATTTTCAGATCGGGAAAAAAGCGGTGATACGGTTCGAGAGACGTATTGTCGTCCCGTAGAGAAGCATGGCTCGAAGGATGATCATCGTGGCGGGAAGGCCGAGAGAATGAAACCGGTTCGATCACACATGAATGAAGTAAAACACGTTGATCCGACTTCGACAGTCGAGATCGTGCAACAGCTTACGCAGAATGCCGTGAGTCGATTGTCGAAGTCGGGTTGAGACCGGCTCATACGGGGGTGAAACGTAATGATTGATTCAGTCGAATACATGGGCTTACTCAGAGGCGTAACCATCTTTTCCGGACTATCGGATGAAGAACTCGTGCGGCTCTGCAAAACCTGCGATATCCTCAGGCTGCCTGAAGGTGATTCCGTGGTGAGAGAGGGGATGCCGGCGACCGAAATTTATATCATACTCGACGGGGAAGTGGAAATTGTGCTGAATGCCGAACATGAGGCGATTCCGCTTGCGATTCTGGGACCGGGAAACTGTATCGGGGAGGCGTCGGTAATCGGGGTCCAGAGCCATAGCGCCTCGGCGATCGTGAAAAAGGATGCTCGGCTATTGCTGTTGTCCAGGAACACGCTATTGAGCATACTGCAGGACGACAAAGGCATGTTTTCACTTCTTATCCTGAATATTGCACGTGAACTCGCCCGAAGGCTCCGTCATACCGATGAAATTCTGTTACATTACACCCACCGGGATCCTGCTTCCGCCTGATTTCCCGCCCGGGTTTCGCCCAGATGGGCTTCCGCGGTATCCACGGGTGGTCGACAGCTATTTTGTACCTGTCTGATTATTCCGCGAGAATCGTCGGTCCGCCGTCGATGTATCCGAACACCCGTCCTGAAACCCGAGCTTCGGAAAGAGGGCTCTTCATCAAAATCCGTTTGGTGACCTGAAGCCACAAAAACCGTTCGCAAATATTGTCGAATAGCCGGAAAGAAAAACATGGCAGCTATATCCACCTGGATACTGGATGAATCGAAATTCTCCCATTTGGATGCGGCACAACGAGCCTCGCTGCTTACCACGGGGAACGGTACACTCTGCACACGGGGAACCCCGTCTGAGCAGCGTTTCGGCGCAACTCGGGGGACCTACCATACGGGACTGTACACATTGGCTCCGGGCGGTATTCCCTACCTGCTCTGCACCCCCGACTGGACACCCGCCTGGGTAAGTGTCGCGGGTGCGCTGCCGAATATCTCTTTGAGCAGACGTGTACTTGACATGGGAAAGGGTATACTCCGCCGTTCGGCAATTCTCGAGACCGGCGAGTTTCGGTTACGAATCGAAGAAGAACGATTCGTATCTTTTGCAAAAAGCAACCTGGTGTGTCAAAGGGTACAGGTGATCCCTGAGCGTGGGACGGGACGGTGTGAGGTGTCGATGGGGCTTGACGGTGAAGTCCGCAACCAACGTGACCGGTATTATTCCGAGGCGATCTTCCCCGTATGCGATGAAACAGGTCTTCGGTTGTCCACAATTGAACGATGCGAATGTGATTTGAACTCCCAGAAAATTATCCTGCGGGTTCCGGCCACCGGAGTGCGGATAATGGCGGCGGCACGGATTACCTCGGGAACCGAATATGAAACCGTTTCCTGCCGGGGCGGTGACGGACGAACTCTACTCAATTATGAAATCAGACCGGCGCCCGACGAAGAGCCGTTTCAATTCGATAAGGTCGCGGTGGTCACCGCCGATACGCCCGATGGAGAGGATGCGGTTTCGACCGGCGGACGGCTGTTCGAAGAGTATGCGAATTTGTCTTACGCGGAAGCGAGGATTGAACATACGAACAGCGTCAAGAAGTTCTGGGAACAGGCGGATGTACGCATCGAGGGCGACGAATCCGCGCAGAGGGCAATTCGTTACAGTATCTGGAGTACCCGCATTGCCGCCCCCAACAATGCGGGATGTTCTTCGATAGGAGCTCGAAATCTGTGCGGCGATGCTCTTCGGGGAGGTGTGTACTGGGACACCGATCTGCTTCGAATGCCGTTTTTGTCGGCTGTGTCTCCCGAACGAGCCGCCAATCATATTCGATACCGCGCCAGGCTGCTGCCGGCCGCCAGAAAACGTGCGGCGATCGACGGCTATCTCGGTGCGAATTTCCCCTATGCATCCCGAACCGTCGACTATGAAAAAACGTATAATGAATGCTCTCATCGGACCGTTTTTGTGAATGTGTCGGTCGCCTGGGGGATACTGCATTACTTCGCCGCGACCAATGATGAATCCCTTATGTTCGAAAGCGGGTTGCGTATACTTCTGGAGATCTGTCTTTATTTGACCTCGAGAATGCAAGCGCGCGAGGATGGCTCCCGTGGTTTTGCCTCGGTCGAAGGTCCCGAAAGGATAACCGAAAAGACCGACGACGAGATATTCACCAATGTTGCGGGCGCTTGGGTGTTACGCAACGTCCCCCACATTTGCGGACGACTCGGGAAACGGCAACAGGCGTCGGTGGAAAGCACGATGGGGGCCTTGGGGATAACGGAAAACACATTTCTGGAATGGACAAATGTCGCCGATCGCATTCGAATGCCCGATATCGGTGAGTTCCGTTCCAAAGAGTCGCACGAAGAGAGACCCGGGTGTCGGGGCGAAACAGAATTCATCGAACCCGATACCGAATACCCGCTGCGCGTGTCGGGAGACCTTCTGCTACGCTATGCACGGATACCCTTTCCCGGAATTCAAGAGGAGTCTCGGGAAGGGTCCGATTGGCACGCCTATGCCGCCGGGTGCCGGTGTCGTTTCGCTTCCGCCGAAGGCGTTCTCGCCTCGGTCGCCGCGACCCTCGGGTATTGGGAAGATGCTGCCTGGTTCCTGGAGAAGATCTCCCGATTGGATGTTTCCACGGTTACATCAGGTGGGATCGACGGTGCCGTCCTGGCCGGTCTCTGGTCCACGGTCGTGCGGGTTTTGGGTGGAATGCAGGTTGAGCATGACCGTGTGAGCGTTGACCCGAGTCTACCTCCGGATTGGAGCAGACTCTCGTATCGGTTTCTGTTTCGGGGGATACCGTTTGAAGTTGATATCGAACCGGGCCGGATACAGGTTACAAATCACGGGGCGGTCACTACCCCGATCGAGGTCGCGGGAGAACGGGTAGAGATCTCTGCTCATGAGACGTATACCGCGTCGGTTCGACCCCAGTGGCGCTCGGTCGGTCTGAAAGCCGTAGTGTTCACTCTCGAGAGTCTTCTTCCTGGGCTCGGACCCGAAGAACTTGCTTCCCCGGGATTGTTGTCGGAGTCGGTGAAAGAGGAGATTGCCAAAGGACTCCGACAGCGGCTCATAGAATTGAGGAAAGCGGGGTTGTCGATAGGTGTCATTGTCGGTCAACAATCGTCGGAGCGGATAGTGGAACAACTCAGCATTCGGGATATGATCGAGGACGTTACGGTGGCGCCGGTGGATAGTTCACGGGAACATCGGATTTTTTGTCTGTCGGAGACGGCACATCGGCTCGGGGTTCTGCCGACGCACTGCGTTCTGGTGTCCGGTTCGACCAAGTACGCGGCTATTAGCCGGGAAGCGGGGATGATTCCGGTAGGAGTGGCAACTTCTCAGTCAGGCGAGTTCCGGCAAATGTATGCTTCGATCGATGAAATAGATGCCGAAAGTTTGACAAAACTCAGGTGATTTTGTCCGGGAAAACTACTTGGCCCGACATCGACAGTCGAGAGCGAGCAACAGCTTACGCAGAATACCGTGAGTCGATTGTCGAAGTCGGGTTGAGGGACAACTCAATTACCGGAATCTCGACCGGCGGCGGAGTTGTGGGAATCAAAAGGCTCGAAACCTGTTCATCCTTTCCGGCAGTGTTGGCGACTTCGGGAGAGATTTCGGTCCAGTTCTCGGTCATTTGAACTTCACTCCCGTCGTTGAGCAGTTGTGCGAACCGAACTTTCCCGCACAGCCCCGGGCAGTGAATCAACCGAAACGGCCAGTTCAGAACATGAAGATACAACCGTTTCGTATCGGGATTATAGGTGTACCGACAGTCCTGAGGCGTGACGAATTCTTCGGGAGCGGGTCCGCATCCATAAATAGAGCGAGAGTGGTAGTGCATCCATTTTCCCATGCCCTCCAGCCGTTCCCGGGCACGATAGTCGAATTCACCACGTGCCGTCGGACCGGCGTTAAGCAGGAGATTTCCGCCTTTGCTCACCCCGTCGATAAGCATGGTCAGTAACTGTTTGACACTCTTCCATGAATGCTCGTCTCTATAATAGCCCCATGAGCCGCTAAAAGTCTGACAACCTTCCCACACCAACGAATTGCCGTTTTCGTCTTTCAACATACTTCTGGGTTGATATTGTTCCGGGGTATAGAAATCGCCGACACCGGGAAGGTCCAGTCTGTTGTCTATCAGGACATTCGGCGCAAGATCGCGAATGAGAGCATACAACTTCTCGGATTCCCAATCCAATCGTCCTTTTCCGTCATCACCCGGAAAGGAGAAGTCGAACCAGAGAATGTCGATTTTCCCGAACTGAGTGAGTAGCTCACGGACCTGATTACGCATGTATTCGGCATATGTACGAATGTCACGGTTCTTGTTATTCTCCCGCTCGGTCGGGTTGTTTCTCATGGGATGATTTCGGTCGATCGTGTATTGTTCATGATGCCAGTCGAGCAAAGAATAGTAGAAGCCTACCCTGAGCCCCTCGGCGCGAAAGGCTTCGACCAGCGGCTTCAGCAGGTCGCGCCCGGCCGGGGTGTTGACCGAAGAATAGTCGGTGTATTCCGAATCCCACAGGCAGAACCCTTCATGATGTTTCGCGGTGATAACCATGTATTTCATCCCGGCGTTTTTCGCGGCGGCTGCCCAGGCTTTGGGGTCATGCAGGTCGGGATCGAAGTGATCGAAATACTTCCGGTACTCCGTATCGGAGATCTCTTCCCGGTTTTTGATCCACTCGTGACGTCCGGCCACGGAATAGAGTCCCCAATGTATAAACAATCCGAATCGATCCCGGACAAACCATTTTGTGTCCGCTTTTTGTGGAGAGTTCATTAGTATGTGTCCTTCCAGTTCCCGGTCGAGACCGGCTCGTGCTTAGCCCAGGTTTCGCAATCGACTCACGGCATTCTGCGTAAGCCGGCGCGCGAT
>CAYFVL010000263.1:0-8283 GCA_964346405.1 uncultured Fibrobacterota bacterium | reverse complement strand
CTCAGTGACCGGTGACTCTAAGGCTCAGTGACCGGTGACTCTAAGGCTCAGTGACTGGTGATTCTAAGGCTCAGTGACCGGTGATTCTAGAGTACCGTCCGACAATTGGCAACGCGCTCTTCCCGGCGCTCGAATGCCCCGGGTGCGTTGCTCATTCGTTGAATACGTCCATATTCGCCTCATTGTCACTTCCGTTCCCCTGCATGCGGAACCTGATCCCTTCGGGATCAATCCACTATGTCTCTTGTGCTGTCGCGCCTTGCCGGTGCATCCGATCATCCGGCAATAGCACATCGCCAATTATCGGACACCACACTAGCGAGAATCTGCAATTTCAGAAAGAGTCAACCGAGTCGTATTCAGGCGCCGGCAATCACCGGCAGTCCTGACGGCTCTCCCAATCCGATTCACTGCTTACCACATCAATCCACGTCCGCAACTCATTCGGGATGTTACAAAGTCGGTTATCGTTCACGTTCAGAAAGCGAAGTCGCAGCCGGATAAAGTTCGGGGGGAGCTGTTCGAGGAGATTGCCTTTCAGTGAAAGATGGATCAGGTTTTCGAGATCGCCGATCGATGCCGGTACGGCTGTGAGAGAGTTTCCGTCCGCAAGGATACGTGTCAGTTCGGTGCAGTTTCCGAGTTCATCGGGAAGCCGCGACAGGGCATTACCGGAAATCAGCAAACGTTCCAGCGAAACCAGTGTACCGATTTCGACCGGCAAAGCCGAAAGCCGGTTGTCTCGGATGTCCAGGATTTTCAATCGGGTAAGCCTGGACATTTCGGGCGAAAGAGAGTCCAAAGAATTATAGCGAAGCGACAATTCCGTCAACCCGGAACAGGCGAAAACCTCGGAAGGTATCGATCCCAGTTGGTTTTTATTGAGTATCAGACGCCGAAGGCTTTTCAGGGCACTCAATCCCATCGGCAGTGTCGTAAGATTATTGTTCGACAGGGAAATAGATGTCAACTGTTTCATTTCAGTGAGATCCGACCAGACCTGCTCCAGAGGAACACTATCCAGAGAAAACCATCTCAAATTCGTCATGCCCTTCAGCTCAGCCGGGAGGGCCGCGATAGGGTTTTCTCCAAGATCGATATTCCACAGCATGTGCAGCTCGCCGATCGACGGATGAATCGTCGAAATGCCGCGACCGCTAAGATCCAGACGGTACACCCTCTTTGAAAACGTCCCGGTAACCGAATCCCGGGCCGATCCCGGTATTCCCTGCGCCCGTAGATAAGCGGCAATCTTGAGGGAGTCATGATGTCTGACAATCGGAAGTGCGGGCACGTGGTTCCAGGTAGAGGGGTCTTCTTCCGACGCCGTTATCTCGAAAACCTCACTGCCGGTCACTTCAGGGTGAGAGGAGGTTACCACCGCCTTGTAGGTGCCCGGCGGTATTCCCTCGATACGGAAATACTCTCCTTTGGGAATTTCGACCACGCGGTTCAGGCCGTATATGCCGATCAGCAACACTATGCCTGAGTCTATGTAATCGCGCGAAAACGAGCCATGCACAACGAGCAGCGGTTGGGCAACCAGTTGGCCACAAAAAGTATGGTTGGAGTGCGGACCGACCGAAGTCCTGAAATGCAACCCCCGACCATCGGGGGTGACCACCTCGATCGAATACATCTCTGTGGGCAGGGAGTCAAAAGAGAAGAGACCCATAGAGTCGGTCACTGTGTGTCTGGGCCAGATCGCAGGTTCGATAATCGAACCGGTATCCAGAATCAGCAAAGTATCGGGGGAAACAGCGACATTCGCTCCGGCTATCGGAGCGCCGTTGAGATCAAGCACCCGTGCCGATATTATTCCATTCGTTGTCTCCGCCCCGGCTCCGCCGGAAGACACCGGATCGTGTGTGCATGCAAAAAAAAGACATGCGATACCCACTGCGGACAAAAACGACGATCGCAGGAACCCCGAAAGCCGAAAAAAGGACGCTCCAACGTAAATTCGCGGTATCCGTCTCACTGAACCCGTCCCGACTGGTTGTTCGAACGAACCCCACGGGAATCGGTCTCATGCAAGGCCGATGTGGTGACTCCCGCCCGACCCGCCAAATCCTCGGTTAGCGGGAAAAGCTGAACATTCAACTGATAAACACGATCGGCATCTTCGGTGGCCATTTTTAGGATGTCCGAGCGCAATTTCGCAATCCGTTCGCGGACTTTGCCGATCATGTCGGTATCGATGGTAACGGTTACCGTAGATATATCCCGAAGTTCCACGGGATGTCGTTCGAATGATTCCTGTGCAAGGGAGATATACCTGCGCTGAAACTCACGTATTGCATCCGAGCGCCAATGCTTACCGGTGGTGACATATTTATCACACAGTTCATAATGACCATCACCGGCTTTCTTCACCAGGCGTACGTCTTCGAGTAATTCCAGTGCCTCCTTCGCTTCCCCGGCCGAAATTCGAGGGCTAAGCAGTTCCCCGAGTTCCTCGGCCGATGTTGGTTTCGGAATGAGACTCAGCAGAGCCCGAATTGCATTATAGTACCATTTGGTGTAGAACTTGTACTGGTTTCTTTCAACCGAGTGCATTGGCGCCGGCACCATACTGCCGAGCCGCTCAAACGCCTTGCGCCTGCCGGCATCGTTTCGAGCCTTATTGAAATCCATGAGTGCGACCAGATACTCACGCTGATCTCTATCGAGCCTGAAAAATTTGCAGAGGGGGTCTACGTGTGAGCGAGTGAGATGACGCCGGCCCTGAAGAATCTTCAGAAAAGACGAATGATCGATCCCGATCCTGGCGCCCGCAAATCGGAGGGAAAGCTGCGGTTTGCTTTTTCGCAGCTCTTGATACGTGTCCCTGAGATACTGCCGGTAATCGAGGTAGCTTCGTATATCCATCATAATTGGGAAAACAACCCTTCATATTCGCGGCATAGTTCGACCACGCCACCCGGGACGCCGATCTTGCCGAAACTGTTTTTTTCTCGTACTCGCGCGGTATCGCCACGACCGGCCTGAAAAGGACGGGAGCGAACTCTTTTAAAACCAATGACTTCCGATAAAGGGACTGTTAACCCAAGTTTCGCAATCAACTCACGGCATAATGCTCTATCCCTCGGCTCCGCTCGGGACATCGCCCCTCGACACCGCTCGGGACATCGCCTCGACTGCGCTCGGTACGGCGTCTCTCGACTGCGAAACTTGGGTTAAAAAATACGGTTCCGGTGTAAACTCGTACCGTGAATCTCATTGTTCAAGGTACGCAATTTCGGTGGACTACGCAACGGGAACCGGTTCCACCGGTGACGAAATGTCACCACTTTGTTGCGGGGGATCCCTTTCAAGAGCACTTTTCGTCTCGCACTGAGGTACATTATTCGACAAGAAATGCCACCAGGGGCATGCAGGTGACCGGACCACGATCAGGAGAAGCTCAATGCGGAAAATGCCAGTCCATAGCGCTGTAGTCCAGAACTATCATCGACGATACTTTCCAAGCCTGGCAGATATCGATTCGCGGGCGTGTTTATGTCTTGGAGTAATCACAATTCTCGTTCTTACGGCCCTCAAAACCACGACGGCGGCCGATTTCACCGCTCCCGCCGAATTCCGTATCGAATCCAACCAACTACAGCCAAATCCCGGACCGTTTACCGCAACTATCGGGAAAATCGAGACAGGTACGATGGTTACAACGGAATTCGAACCGATGGTTTTCAGAACGAAGTTCGAAATCAAGGGAACGGCTGAAAACGAGTTGATTATAAATCACGATGCGGCAAATGCATACCGAACCTACTCCGAGGGATTCTGGGACGGCGCCGAGGTACGGGTGTATCGGGTCCGGAATGGATCATTCTACAAAGTGTGCGATGAACGGGTTCCGGAGGGCGGATATACCACCAGCGGATGGGAGACCTTAGTCGGGTCTGATGACAAGATTATCGCCCCGACCGCTTCACAGGCTCACATAAATATCGGCAAAGACTGGCGTAGCGGTGTCCCCTATTATTTCAGTATTCGCTCGGTCGGTACGGACGGCGCCGAGAGCGCCCCGTCAAATGTCGTTTCCGTTTCACCGGATTCCTCCTCGAAAGGATCGGTCAACAATTCCCTGGAAGAGTTCGAGCCCGGCGATGAATCGAATGGGACACTGAACGCACCCACCAATCTCTCGGCATCGATACAATCAAACGGCCAGATTCGGTTGAAATGGGACTCACCAACATCCTCCGAACCTGCCGGTTACAGGATCTACTTTTCCGAGCATGCACCAGAAAACCACAAGGGATTTCATCTGCGGTTGACCACGTCGGGAGGATCACACCTGATTAAGGAAGGTGATCTTGCTTTCATATGTACACAAAAGAACCGTTTCAATCCCGACCACATACGACATATCCGCTACAACAATAAGAGTTTCTCCAGCGGGTCCTTCATAAAGGAACTTCCCAAAGACAAAGCCGGCATGGACTGGGAGCTTGTCGAGCACCCCGGACCGATACCATCGGAATTCACCGATCACGGTGAAACCTGCCTGAAATTAACTCTCGATCCCGATACCGTCCAATTTGTGAGCGGAGAGCGGTATGCCGGGCACAGCCAGGACTACTATGCCACATTCACCCCGGGAATCGAATATGTCGTGGAATTCTGGGTCCGAAGTGACGCCACCCGCGAAAATGCCGTACGTTTCACGGTTGCCTCGTGGAACCTGGCAGGTGAATCCGATCCGTCGAGGTTTCCTTTTGAGCCCGTTGACTTTACGGTTTCAACCGATTGGGAAAAGAAATCGGTGGTTGTGGTTCCCGACTCCACCGGAATACAATCCAGCGGTGTTCGAACTATCGTACTCAAGGTGACCGGACCGGGAATATTCTGGATCGACGGATTCAAAATGTATCCAAAAAACGAGGGTCATATCAAGCCGAATTCATTGGCGCTTCAGAGAACGAAAGAGGCCGGACTCGAGGCGATACGGTTTCACAACCACATTAAATCCGACCTGAGTCACACAATGGAAATGCTCACGAATGCCCCCGGCGTTATCGGAACCAAAGGCTTGAATAAGAGCAACAATTCCAACACCTTACCCGTTTTGTTGGATTATGTGAATCAGGCCAACACAAACCCATGGCTGCAGATCGAGATGCACATGTCCGAAAAGGAGTGGTTGGGGCTGGTTGAGTACCTCGCCGCCCCATACGATCCGCAAAGCGACACCCCTGATGGCAAACCGTGGGCGTACAAACGTTACCTTCAGGGTTACAGGAATCCCTGGGTAAACGAGTTCGAAAAGATCTACTTCGAGATTTCGAACGAAACCTGGAACTGGCTCTTCTGGCCCTGGGTATTCGGCGCCGGAACCGTTGATGAGGAAACCGGTATGAAATACAGTCGCGCCGCCGAGTACGGTCTGTACAATGAGTACGTCCTTGGCGTTTTGCGCGGCAGTCCATATTGGACAAATGAACTTGACGAAAAATTCGTTTCAGTACTTGGCGGATGGTCGGGGGGGTCAGGAAGCGAGAACGGCTATTCGGCTCAAGCAATCATGCACAGCCCCAATGCGGACTTTGTCACTCAGGCCGGATACAACGGCGGCTGGGATACCGATGAACCGCCCGCTTCTCCCGACGACAGCACGTTTGCGCGAATCATCGCCTATTGGAATCAAAAGGAGCCCGAAGAGGCGGGTGCGATGAACTTGCGTCGTGAACTCATCGCCCGGGGAAGAGCCCACGAGTATATGTACGGTACGTATGAAGCGGGTCCCGGCTATGCACTTCCCGGGTTGAACAACACCCCGCCGATGACCAACGAAGAGAAGGAAGCTCAGGAACAGGTGGGTAAATCTCTGGCCAACGGCGTTGCGACTCTGGACGCCTTCCTGGGCAGAGCTGTTTTGGGGTATCAAACCCAGAATTTTTTCACGCTGCAGTTCCGAAAGTCGTACTGGACCTCTCATCAGGCGATCACGCGCGGCGCGGTTCCTTATCCTTCGTTTCTGGGGTTACAGCTCTACAACACCCGTGGAACCGGTGACTTTCTGTCAACCGAAGTCCTTTCAGTACCGACTCGGGATCTTCCGGCGTTCAAAAAACGTGATGCACGGGAAGACGCCGCGATGGTGTCCGTGTATGCAACAAATGAAAGAAACCGGGTGAACGTGTTTGTTCTGTCAAAGAAACTCGATCGTTTCATCGATGAGAACGATGACGGTAAAATCGATGAAGGCGATCACGGGTTCACACCGACAACCATTCACCTGCCATTTACATCGGCGGAATCGGTTACGCTTTTTAAAATGAGCGGCGATCCACGCTCCAATAACCTCTATGAGGAGAACGTGCGCATAGAGGAGAAGACCGGCATAGGGTTCGATACCGAATTCGTGCTGAACAAGTCCCGAACGGGTGAAAGCCGCGACGGGCTTCCTCCGGGATCGATTTTCCTTTACGTGTTCGAAGGTACGAATATCGGTGCGCCGAATCTGGGACCCAAAGTATCCTTCCAGGCGCCGGCCACCGTGCAGGTGAATGAAACGATTACGATTTCCGCCGAAGCCGTAGATCCGGAAAACGACCCGATTTCGTTTACCTGGCTTATCGATGAATCGGACACCGTTTCCGGATCGGAACTGGTGAAAGCTTTTGACAAACCCGGTCTGAAACGCATTGAACTCATCGGCCGTGACGGGAAAGGTGGAAGCGATCATGCTATAGGGCGCCTCGATGTGCTGATTCCCGTTGATGGAGAATTCTGGGCTTTTCGCGATTATCGAAAAGAGGAAAGCTCGAATTTGCGGTACGAACCGGGTACAGAACGGTTCATTCTTGACTACACGCGGGATATTGCACTCGGATATCCTGTCAAGAGCCTGCAAGGAAATTTTACGGTCGAAACACATTTGGTCTCAAACGACAAGACGGGATGGAAAGGAAGTGTAATTGCCGGCCTTGCCGTATTCAGTCAGAATGGTTCTCGAAGAGATTTCGAACAGAACAGAATAGCCCTTGTATTCAGTCCGGATTCCACCGATCCCATGAAAGGATACGCGGAACTGCTGCTCGGGCGAGACCGGACCGGTGTACCGGTAAACGAAATCGAACTGCCGTATTGGATACGGCTGGAGCGTGTAGGTGGTCAGTTCACCGGTTATGTCTCCCCCGACGGAACCGAGGGCTCCTGGGTGAAGGTCTCGTCGGTTGAAACGGACATGCCTGAAACCGTACAGATCGGAATATTCGGTGACAACAACGACGGACGGGCGATATTCGAGTCCATCCGGTTCGACGGCGTCTTTGTTGGAGTGAAGAATAGATTGGTTGCCGAAAAGGGAACCGTTTCGAATGTATTCGGTAGTGCGTTGAAATACGGAATCGAAGCGGGAAGCCGCGGGGACGGTGCTCAGAGTGAATCGAGATCACTCAACAAAGCCGCCATACCGGATCCCGGCGAATACGCGACCGAGGCCGCCTGGGGCTCTCTGCATCCGACAAAGGATACTTCAGGAAACGGTACCGCGGACGCCGGGTATATAACGGTACACGCCTCCGGTCCGCACGAGGTATACCTCACGGCCGACCGTCCCGCAACGATTGTCGTATTCGCCGTCGATTCCAGAGACACGCTACTGACCGCGCACGTACCGGTTGCGGTCGACGTCGACTCCTGGTATGCGTTCGGTGAACAAAAGAGCGAATCCGTTTTTCTGGCATCCGGGAAGCGATACGGGTATAGAGTGGAATATGCCGCCGACCAATCGAGGGCGGAGTGGACGATCGGCCTGTGCCCGAAACGCGGGTTTCCGGTTCCGTTGAACGAATAGCAGGCAGTCGAGTCTGTCGCGGCTATCCGGAATAGAGGCACTGTCCATGTTGAGCGGATTTGCCCCACTGCGGGGAAATCCGCTTTTGGAATTAGCGAAACGGAGACCAACGTTTTCGCCGGGTGGGGTGTACTACTTACCGAGCGAGGCTATCCGGGTTTTGATGCGAATTCGAAGGGCTCCTGGTGTCGCGACTCTATCATCAAGCATATTACCTGTTCAAGATCGCAATACCGCTGCTCCGTGAAAGATGGGGAGAGATGCGAGCAGCCGGTCTTACCCTCTTTGCCGGGTTCTTCCCCAATTCGGAATTCCTGGCCCATATCCCTCGATGTGATCTATATAAGCCCAGGTTTCGCATAACCCCTGTGGCCGTGACAGCGGGATGCCGCTGAATTCCAAGTCCGATTTGACGCTTTGCGATTAACCCAGGTTTCGCAACCAACTCACGGCATTCTGCGTAAGCTGTTGCACGATCT
>CAYFVL010000262.1:0-8310 GCA_964346405.1 uncultured Fibrobacterota bacterium | reverse complement strand
GGGCGAGCCGCCCTTCTGTTGCGCCGCGATTGGTCGAACAGCAACTATGAAACTCATGATAACCGCGGAAAGCCATGTATGCGTGTTCAGCATTGCGAGTCCTTGGTTAATTACTTGGATGGCCGGTTTTCCAGAGATATTATTCGCCAGAGATTATCCCGCTGGATCGGCGAGAGTTCATCGAACATGATTCCCATACGACGCCCTGCGTTATCCCCCATGCTAGGCTCCGCCCAGATTTTCTTGAAATCGGATTCGAAATTGATTGATTCCGTGCCGTAGGTACGTGTCAGCCATAGCCGGCCGCTTCGGCACGGTTCACATGAGGGATCGATTTCAAGACAAAGGCCACCCAGGCTAATATTGCAGCAGGAAATCCCTTCTACTATATCCCCTCCCATTCTGACCCGAATCGGGCCGTCCAGTTGATACCGGGGGGCGCCGCGTCTGTTTTCAGGCCTGTGAGGTTTCCGGTTCATAATACAGTTCCGCTCGGTTTCGGCCGTTCTCTTTTGCGCGATACAGTGCTTTGTCCGCACGCTGAATAAGAAGCTCTTGTTTTCGTGCGTGAACTCCGTATTCGGCGATTCCGAAACTCATCGATACCGAGATTTCCTTCCCATTGGGGGTCTGGAACACTCCAAAGCTACCGCGGATACGCTCGACCAGCTCGAGTGCTCCGGAAGAATCCAGTTTTTCAAGAACGAGGGCAAATTCTTCTCCTCCGTAACGCGCGGCCGTATCGATTCCCTCTCGTATGCTGCACTGCAGTTTTGTTGAAATCGTTTTGAGAACCAGATCGCCGAATCGATGACCGTAGGTGTCATTCAGTTTTTTGAAATGATCCAGATCGCAGATCACGAGCGACAGGGGGGTCTCGTATCGAAGCGATCTGGTGATCGCTTCCTTGAGCTGGCGTTGGAACTCACGATGATTACATAAACCGGTCAGACCGTCGTGGGTGGCGAGGCATTCGGTCCGCTCGAGAACTTGAATTCGTTCAATGGCGATGCCGGCGGAGGTGGCCAGGCGGGCAAGAAGGTCGCGACTGCTCTCCGGGAAAGCATCTTTGTTCACCGACTCGAGAAAGACGGCGCCGATGCACTCTTCCACGCCGACGGGAAAGGCCAGAAAGGAGGAAAACTCCTTTCGACGGGGTTCCTTTTCGGAATATCGTATTTCATAATGATCGTCCGAGAAATTGCGTGATAAGCACAAGTTTTTTGAATACAAAACGGCGGCAAGAGATTTGGAATCGAGCGGGAAATGCAGTCCGGACAGTTCTTCGGCATCCACCCCCCAGGCTCGCTCGATACGACCTTCACCGGTTTCGGTATTTTTGAGACTGATCGTCATACGTTCGCATCGGAATGCAAACGGGATCAGCTCGGTCATTTTGTCAAGAACTGACGAAACTTCGTGGCGCTGAAACAGGTGCTTCTCGGTACCACTCATCGCCACCAGGCGAGCATGGTCGAGTTTATGTTGATTGCAAAGATATGCGTAGTATACCCCCAGGCCGCAGAGATCCGCCAGAGCACTGAGGAATGCGTGGTCTTCGTCACTGAAGCGATTTTTCTCCGTACTGTCTACCAGCAATACGGCTCGTTCGACTCCCACGGCCGAAATTGGACTTGCCATCAGCGACCGAATGCCCGCATCCCGGGTGTAATAGTAAAGAGTCATGCTGTCGGTGACTATATCCTGAAGCTTCAACTGTTTGAGACCGTCTTTGAGAAAACTCCCAATGAGCCCTTTCCCCGGGTAGATGACGGCATCTGTATCGATGTGTTCGCTTTCGGACACATATTTCCTGATTTTGTATCCGCCGTCGTTCGTCGGGAAAAGCACGGCAACCGTATGTACCCGAATATGGGCGCGTGTCAGCCGGATGCAGTTTGCGAGGATATCGTCGACAATGCGTTCGGTGTCTGAAAGCTCTTTTCGACGGTATTCCTGTCCCAGAACGGAAAGCGGAACATCGCTCACATCCTCGGCCGTCGTCTTTTCGATCTGGGCAACAAGAGGGGTATCGAAAGAGTTCGTCCGCCCCGTATCGGCGGATTTCCCGGGCCTGCGGCGGGAAAACAGGAGGAGGCCGATTGAAACGAATGCGAATACAGGAACACCGAACGTCCGCCATGGACCATCGAAGAAATTGACTACCACTATGACCAGAATCACGATTATGGTTGCGGGAACTGTCGGAATGCGGTTCGCGGAGATCGGAAGTCTCATTTTTCCTCGAAAACTCGGTTCACGGCATCGATCAGGGCCACCCGGTCGATTGGCTTCGCCAGCGCTTCCACAAAGCCGATATTAGTCAGACTCTTGGTGGCGGCCCGCCGCACGAACGAGGTGACGGCTATGACCGGTATGTCCTTAAGCTCATCGTCTTTCCTCAGGGTGTTGAGGAATTTGATTCCATCCATGACAGGCATCATAATATCCGTAATAATGCAGCCCGGACGCACTTCCCTGGCTCTTTCGATCCCTTCGAAACCGTTGAGAGCGGTATGGATCTCATAGTCTCGATAAAGATACATCTCCAGCAGGTCCAGAGTGTCATGATTGTCGTCAATAAGAAGAATGCTCTTGCCTGCACTCATTTCGATGCTCTTCGGTAGAGGAATAAACCAAATATAGAGAATAGCACATTGGCTCCCCATGCCGCAACCAGGGGGTCCAGAAGGCCGTTTTCCCCGAATGCAAGCATCACACGAGCCATAGCCCAGTAAGCAAACGTTATCAGCAGGCCTGCACCGAACAACACGGTCGCCCCCTTTCGTCCCGCGCGTGCGGTAATGGAGACTCCGAGAAGAATCACGATAAAACTCATGAACGGCAGGGCGATTTTAAAATGCAGAGATGAGAGATAATTGTGTACCTTTTCACCTCGTCGTTGTGCCTGCTCGATTGCGTCCTTGAGTTCCCAGTAACTCATCTCCTCGATTCGTTTGATACGGGCCACCATCTGCTCGGGTGAGGTGGTAAGGGTAGAAGCGGGGAGCGTATCGTACGAAAACGATGTATCCATTCCTTCGGGGCCGAATTGCCGAACCGTACCGTTAATAAACCGCCATCCATCCTCTGCATAGTCCATCTTTTCGGCGGTGACATATTCGGAAATGGCTCCGTCCCCTCTAAAACTGTTTCGAGAGACGTTTTTTGTGCGCTGCGGATGGGTGCCGAATTCCTGGAAACGGTACACCGTCCAGGGATCGGAGAAATAGTAGAAATTCCTCCGGTATTCCGAATTCGCTTTACGTTCTCGACCGTGTTCTTTATCGCGCGCCGCACGGACATCTTCCATCACCTCTTCACGCCGACGATTCGCCTCCGGAAGGAGTCGTTCACCCACCTGAAATCCGATAAAGGCGATTAAAAGGCCGAGCCCCAGAAGAGGAAGTGTAAGCCGTCGAATACTGATGCCGGAGGATTTGATGGCGGTAAGCTCGCTGTATTTCGCCATTTTGCCTACGGCGAACATCGATGCCATCAGGAGGCATATCGGAGCTATAAGCTGTATGAACCAGGGGAGAACGTACCAGTAATACAAAACCGTCAATCGAACACCCGCGGTTTCGAACTGCCTGAGATTGCCGATATAATCCACTACAACGAACACAACGATCAGGGCGCCGAATGTGATGAATGTGTTTTTCACAAAGCCTCTGATAAGGTAACCGGGAAGAAGTCCCACGAGACGATTGAGAAACCAGACCGGAATTGTGAAAAACACCCTTGCAACCGCGCGAATACCCGTTCGTATGCCGTTCATGAATTTGTTGTCGGCAAGGCCGTGTCCAAGATTGATCAGCGGTCCGAACGATATCACCGTTCTTTCGCGAATCATATGAATAACCAGGTAAATGCCGCAGGCGCCCAGCACGATATTGGGCGACCACATGGCAACCCCCGCGGGTACAACCAGACGTTCCGCAAGGCTTTCTCCACCAATCAGAAACGCCCAGTACACAATGAAAAAGAACAGGCTGTAGGAAATACCCACACCTAAACCACCACCTCGGGCCATAATGCCCAGAGGAGCCCCGATCAACACAAACACTATACAAGCAATTGGGATCGAATACTTTTTGTGCAGCTCGACCAGATGGCCAGCCATGCGGTTGTCCTGGTCCTCGATACGTCGAATTGCGCGATCCAGTGAGCTTTGCCTTTGCTGAAGTCGGCTCACTGTACGGGTTTTGCTGCGCTCGAAGTTTTTGGCCCAGGACGACCAGCTCGGTAGTGTATCTTCGTGGGTCTGAGCGGAATCCGAGGAGGCCACGGTAGAGATGCTGTCGGTAGCGCCATGGGTAACCGGCGAATCGGTTGGGGATGCGGCTTTGTCGATAAAAACGTCGTCGTCGTCGGCCGGCGGCCCTCGCACTTCCGGGATTTCGTCGAGTGAGTCCGTCTCCGTAGAATCGGTATCGTTTTGGGAAGGAACCGCGGCGGCAAGGCTGTCGAACCGGTGCATCGCGTGTAGAAGTGAATCAAGTGTTTCATTGTGATCACTACTATACGACTGCCGCTTTTTTCGCATCTCGCTGATGTCGTCTCGAAGAGCCGAGGCGCTTTTCTCACGATCACTTCGGTACTCACTTTGTGTGCGGCGGAATTCGGTATCCACGTTTTCTATGAAAATGACCTGTTTCCCGAACGAACCCACAAAGTATTCGTCTTTGTTATCTCTGCTCACCGAATGGGTCTCGCCTCCGAAAAGCGTCATTCTCAGATACTTTTCATCCCTGGTGACTTCGAGATAGCCGCTGTCGGCCACGATTGTTGTCGGGTCCTTCCCGGGAGTGTCGGCGAAAACCTTTACCGCCGTAAGTTTGCCGGTGCGGTTATCTACTTCCCGAACATGCAGCACGTAGTTTTTGAAATCCCGAATAAGGACATTCGGCTCAATAAGAGCGGAGGGCTTTTTCCGGGAAATGTCACCCATGAGATTCGCCACTCGGTGGTTGGCTTCGGGATAAACCAGATTATTGAAGAAAATCAGGAGAAGAGCCACGAGTGAGGCTGCCAGAAGAACCGGAGTCAGAAGGTGGACAAGATTGCGTCCCGAAGCTTTGACCGCCGTTATCTCACTGTCGGCCGAAAGGCGCCCGAACGCCATCAAGGGGGCGACCAGGCATGCCATGGGAATGGCCAGAAGGACCATCCAGGCCATGCTCCAAATGAATATTTCCAGAACAACCGAAATTGCGATGTTTTTAGAAAGAATCTTCTGGAGAATGTTCACTACGAGCTGCATCACCAGCATAAACATGATGGTTGCGAACCCGTAGAAAAACGGGAGAATATGCTCTCGTATTATATGGCGATAGAGAATCATAGTTGCCTTTGCGCAAATTGATGCGCTTATGTAACGCCCATGGGGCCGAAACGTCCCTTCCTCCCGTTATTCGTGCGAGAGCTTTTGCACTATCGCCAATAGAATACCACTAACCTCATAAGCCGGCCCCAGCAGGGCAGCGCGTCGCAAATCGTTTCTAAAATACGACGTTGTGGGAGGCGCTACAAAAACCAATGCTTAAGGCGTCGCAAATCGTCCTCAAACCGGCTTCTATTGACCTTCGACGTCGAGGATGTATACTTTGATGGAAACGGCAATTCGCCGTGTTCCTATCGTAAGGAGTCGTAACGAAACAACTTACGCATAATGCCGTGAGTTGATTGCGAAACTTGGGTTAAGTTGATCCGAAACATTTGCTTAGGACCGTCGGTTTTGGAGAAAGGCTCTCGAATATGAAGTACGCATGGCCCGGGCGTTTAGTATTGGCCGTGATCCCGGTCGTCCTCTCCGCAGGGTGCGCGCCAAACCTGCAGCAGCTCGAAAGCGAAGCGCTGTTGCCGGAAATTGATATCGTTCAGCTCAAAGAAAACTCCGATGAAGCACTGAAGCTCGCACAGGAAGCCAAACTGAATGTGCAGGTCGTGAATACCCGTCTTACCGAACTGGACAATCAACTGGTCGTGCTATCGGAAGAGGTTTCCGCGGTATCTCTTGCGAAAATCGAGGAAATCGAGAATCGCCTTGCACTCCTGATCGAGGCATACAAAGATTTATATGAACAGGTTTCGGCATTGGAGGTACTGCCGCGTGTGCGAAGCAATCCAAAGAAAAAAGCCGCTCCCCCCACGTTTTCACCATCGAGCGCAGCCGCCCTTCTCACATCAACGGAGTATTCCGAATACAACAATGCACTCGATCTGTTCGATTCGGGAGAGTACAAGACGGCGATTAAGGAGTTTGGCGCCCTTCTGAAGAAATACCCCGACGGGAAGTATGCGGGTAATGCCGTATACTGGATAGGGGAGTGCTACTACGGCCTTCGTGACTATGCCAATGCCGTTCGAGCATTCGAGCGCGTGCTGGAGAAACCGACTTCCCCCAAATCCGACGATGCGCAGTTGAAACTGGGACTCAGCTACCTCAAAATGGGCCAACGTGCAAACGCCGGGGCCGAGCTGCGGAAGCTGATCGATCGCTATCCCAACAGCGAATATGTACCCCGGTCAAAGAAGTATCTCAATACCCTCAATTAGTATCCGTTTTGGACGAAATCATTGCTCCGACGTCCGAAAGCCGGGGTGAGCTGTATTTGGCCTTTTCAGAACGGCGCCGTCGAGCAGACAAGTGCTTTCGTCCGTGCAGATTCATCCTTAATAATACTTTGAATCGATCTTCGTAATTGAATCAGTGCACCGTAAGTCGGTGCGTTTTTCGGAAATCATGAACTCCGATAATCACTCGAACACGGCCGAATCGATCCTTTCCCGAACATCAGGCGTACTCCTCGGAGTGTTGAAATTGACCAGGATTGGTATCGTTCTTGATTTCCAGCGGCTCATATACGAATTTTATGGACTCCATTGTCCGGTTCGGCCTCGATGACGGACCATTCATAAGAGTACAGAGGGCCATGCCTAACCAAGAACTTTTCACCTTTGCAGAAATCGACGAGTTTCGGTAGAAATGGTTTCTTTGGTCGACAACGGTTTCGCCGATCAATTAAGTAAGGTACTTTTTCAGACAGAAATCCAAATCTTCCAACGGTTCCGCGCCGAAGGATACTTTTAAACTGGAAGCAATATGCTGCAAAAACAACTTTTCGTGTCCCTTTTATTGCTCTTGGCTACCTTTGTGGTCACCACCAATGCCGCCCGACGTTCATACGATTGCGAGGGCAAAATCACGAAAGCGCTGGAGAAATTCGAGCGCGAGCGCTATAACGACGTAAAGACAATTCTGGCCGATGTCAAATACAACTGCAGTGGGCATCCCGCCATGGATACCGCTTTATATTACCTGGGAATGGCCTACCTCAAAAGCGGTGTATATATGGATGCCCGTATTGAGTTTGAGCGTCTGATACAGGATTTCCCCTTTTCGAAATTTCAGGAAGAGGCATATTTCCGGTTGGGGTATGCAACCTTTCTTGAGTCGAATCCTCCTCAGAAGGACCAAACCAAAACCAAAGAGGCTATTCGGGAGTTCGCGGAATTCATCGAAGAGTTCCCTCAGAGTCAGTATGCCGATACTGCCGCCTATTACATGAATGAGGCACGGGAAAAACTGGCCGAGAAAATGCTGATGAATGCCAAATTCTACGAAAAAATCGAGCGGTATGAATCGGCTGTCGTGTATTACCAATATCTTCTTGAAAACTATCCGGGATCAGCTTTCGCTTCCGAAGCTCAGATCCGTCTTGCGGAGGCATTGGTGAAAGGAAACCGATATGCCGATGCAGCCGTCGTGCTCACCCATATTCTGGATTCGGACCTCTCCGAGGACACGAAGCGGAGAGCCAAACGGCTTCAGAAACGGATCCTTCGTGAACCGCCGGACTCTGAAACGACCGAAGGTACTGTTGCGGAGGAGACGGTCGATCCGGGAACCGAAATTACACCCGTTCGGGAAACGATCGAAAAGCTGGATTCCTCATCGGAAGGCGCCGAACAGGGGGCCGCATCAAACGATGCCCCGCAGGGAACGAAATCGAATACCAACGTGCTGGTGGAACCAGACAAAGCTTCTCCGGATACCTCCACGGAAGAAGACACGACTGGGGCGGTGCCGGAAAAAAATGAGAATGAGCAAGAACCGTCCGAGAGCGACTCAACCGGGATTGAGTCGTCTGAGACCGAATCGGGTATGCGGGAGAACTCATCCGACACCCTCAAGTCGTCGGACTCCCCGGACTGATCCGAGAGCCGTCAATCCCCGCTTTCTAACCCAGGTTTCGCGGTCGAGAACCGCCGTACCGCGCTGCACTGAGCGGTGTCGAAGTGAGC
>CAYFVL010000261.1:0-8333 GCA_964346405.1 uncultured Fibrobacterota bacterium | reverse complement strand
TGTCAGAGCCCTTCAGGCCCTATTCGAAAGCCTCGCCACCAGCCCTGAAGGGGCGGAACATACCAGCCCGGGCTGAAGGCCCGGGAAGAACAATGCCATGCAATCTCCCCAGCCCTGAAGGGGCGGCACATACCAGCCCGGACTGAAGGCCCGGGAAGGACAATGCCATGCAATCTCCAGCCCTGAAGGGGCGAGACATACCAGCCCGGACTGAAGGCCCGGGAAGGACAATGCCATGCAATCTCCAGCCCTGAAGGGGCGAGACATATTTGTTTTTGCACGCCGAATCGCGGCGAATCGATTACCGCGCACGGACAAACCAATTTATGTTGCGCCCCTTCAGGGCTAAGGTTGCGTTACCCTCAATTACGATAAATTCATTCCATATTACTACCACCGCATACCCGACATTCGCATTCGTCTCGTCCAGGTAAGATCTCTGCCAACTCGGTACCATTTGCCGAAGCGAAGCACCCGCACAATCACAACCGGGGCCGGCATCAATTTTCCATAATCCGTCCGTCCCATAGCCGGGTTAGAAACTTTTTTGCCGGTAAGATGTCGATACCATTTTGCGTTCTTCTCGGGGAAGGGTCGAGGGAAACGACGATTGCTTTCTTGACTTTATGCTCTTCCATGAAGGCCAATAGTCCCTTGTAGTGTCGTGGACGGACCATCGTGGAGGACTTCACCTCGATAGCGACTTCGTGGTCGCCAAGTATGCAGTCCACTTCGTATCCCGAGGCACTTCGCCAGAACGCACAGGGGTAGAATAGCTCTGAATACTGAGCATGCGCAAATATTTCATTGATGATGAACTGCTCGAATACCGTCCCAAACAGAGGAGATCCCTGCTCAATCGGTCCTCTATGTGTTAGTGAGCCGGTTATTCCCACGTCGAAGAAGTAGAACTTTGGTGCGGAAATAGTTCTTCTTTTGGCCTTTTTTCGATATGCCGGCAGAAATCTGCCGATCAGGGTATCCTCCGCAATAGAAAAGTAACCTTTGACAGTCGGAGCACTGACTCCGCATTCCGATGCGATGTTCTTGTAGTTAACCAATTCCCCATTGCTCAGCGCAGCCGCTTCGAGAAATCGTGAAAAGGCGGGAAGATTGCGCGTTATCGACTCATCAGCGATTTCCTCTTTCAGGTAATCCCCGACGTATGCCGAAAGAAGCCGGCCCGGTCGACTGCTCAAATAATGCCTGGGCAATAATCCATTGTTGAGCGCTCTGGAGAGATCGAATTCCGGAATTTCGGCAAAAGTAAGAGGGAACAGTTCCATTCTGACCGCTCTCCCCCCAAGAAGATTCGCATGACCTCTCTTCAACTTACGGGCACTGGAGCCGCAAAGAATAAAACGCAAGCCTCTGTTTTCGATCAGCCAGTGAACTTCATCGAGTAAGGCCGGTATTTTCTGCACCTCATCGATGATGATCGGTTCAGTCTGGGTGGCTCCGGTTAATCCCCGGGCCGCACATTCCTGCCGCACAAGGGACGGATCCCGCAAGAGGCGAGAATACGTATTCGAAAGGAGCAGATTGTAGTATAGCGCCCCCGGAAATCGTGTTCTGAGCAGCGTGCTTTTTCCGGTTTGGCGGGCTCCCCGGAAAAACACGGTTTCTTCATCCGAAATCGAAAAATCAAGTTTCCTTTTGAACATGATATAAAAATAATTCTTTTACTTTATCATGATAAAACAAAAGATATATTTGCTTTATCATGAAAGTGAATCATTTTTCAAAACACCGGGATCCTGTCCCGACTGACGCAATTCGGTTTTTCATTATGTGAGACATCCAATTCATGACATGGAGCTATAATCGAAATGCCTCGTTTAAGCACATACAACTGCCCTTTGCTCGATCAAATCTGATAAGTCCCTTATTTTGGGAGAGTTATGCGATACAACCGCCTCGGCCTTGCATGATAAGTGAAATATGTTTTTTAGATTATCATGATAAAATAAAGAACCTGTTTGGTTTATCATCAATATTCGAACGCGAAACGGATTCTCCGGGCATGGCCTTCTCCCCCCAAGAGATATATGATAACATCTTGCTTGCATGTATGCTCCCTCCCGGTCTTCCAATATACCGGATACTACACTTCGTAGTCCGGGAAAAAGTATCCTATCGGCAAAGCATATACGTTATCGCCGAAAGGGCGGCTCGATGTTCCGGTATGTAAAACGGCGCTATTTATCAGTAGTTCTTTTCTTCCTTTCAGCGATTCTTTAAACGAGTTCAATCCCGCGGCATCCCGAGGTCCGACCTTTTCCGCCGTCTTTATTTCCAGCGCAACAAGGTCGCCGTCGTTTTCCAGAATAAAATCGACTTCATTGCCGCGCCGATCACGCCAGTAATACAGGTGCCGCCTTGACGGATCAAGTGATGCCCATACCGCCAGTGTCTGAAAAAAAGCCTGCTCCAACCAGAACCCGATGTCCGGTGCCTGCTCGAGATCATCCCTGGTCCGATACCGATTGAGCCATGCCCCCAGGCCGGTATCACGCCAAAAGAGTTTTTTACTCTTTACTATCTGGGATGTTCGTTTCGTTGCGTACGGATCCAGGCGAGCAATTTGATATCCGGTCTCCAGGAGATTGAGATACCGATGAGCGGTAGGTTGCTTTATTCCCGCGTCTCTCCCGATTTCCGATTGATTGAGCAGTCGTCCTACCCGTGCCGCGGCAAGTCGCATCATTCGACGAAAATCGGGAAGACTGCTCACCTGCTGAATTTCTCTCAGGTCGCGTTCCAGGTATGTCTGCACATAGCCGGAAAACCAAATGTCCCGTGCCTGATCGTTCTCCTGAGAAAGTGCGGAGGGAAATCCACCACGTATGGCCCATTCTATCCAATCTCCCCTGTCACACGGCCATTCCCGGCAATCGAAATTCCTGCGAAATAGCGAATCGATGCAAGATAATCGCTCCGGCAGGTCACACCATTCAACCGGGCAGAATGGATGAAGTTCCAGGTAATAGGCGCGGCCTGCGAGAGAATCGGCCACATTTGAGAGCAGGGAGAGATTGGCGGATCCGGTCAGAAGATATGCTCCCGGTCGCCGGGGTCCTGAGTCCACCATGGTCTTGATAGTAAGAAGCAGCTCCGGAATCCGCTGAACTTCGTCAATTGTGGTGGGAAGGTGTTTCAGCAGGCTCTCGGGAGTAGACCGGAACTGCTGTTGAATCTCTATCTGATCCAGCGAATAAAACGTACGGTCGTCTCCTGGACACAGTTCCCGGACGAGCGTTGTTTTACCTGTCTGACGCGCTCCGGTGACCACAACGACCGGCATGACCTCGAGTGCCTGCCTGAGCATGCCACATGCGAAACGTTTCTTAAGGCTATTCATCATATGAATAAACTTAATTCATAACCTGAATAAAGTCACTGCTGAACGCACAATACTCCACCAACCTTCATCGATTTTTCCGCCCAGGCACCCATAACTCATTGTTTTTCAACATAATGCGGCATACAACGTGTGTCGACATTTTTCATGACAGCTCTCATTTTAGATAATCATGATAATCTAAAGAACTTTCATGTTTTATCATGATAGCAGGTCATTACGAATATTCTTCATGAATTAAATCTATTCATGCTATGAATAATCCTAATTCCCAAAACAAAAAAAAAGCCGCTCAGGTCGGAGGCTTGAGCGGCAAAAATGTCTATTCGGTCTATTTCAGCAATCAATAGTGAGATACCGACCATAATGGCAACGTGGTCGCCTGACCTTGTTCTTGACCATCGCACGATCTACCATTGGATCCACGAAGCTGGCGTAGTCGAAAGACCATAGGGTCTGAATCAATGAAGAACCAGAGCATTTTTTCTGATAAGCAGTACGCTGGAAATCGTGTGTTTGTCAGACAAAAATTCTAGTCGGAAATTCCTGTAAACTCGTTCGGCGATCCCTTTTAGCACCAAGCAAAAGGACTAAGGGCACGCTCCCTATCGCCCCAGAACCGTCCTGAGAATCAGCACGAGATCCCCCCACAACGACCAGTTCTCCAGATAGGCCACATTCAGCTCAACCTTCTTGGGCCAGATTACCTCGTCGTTGTACTTTTTGGGATCACCGACCGAGGCAAGCAACTGTTCTTCGTTACGAAAATAGATTGTTGCCGGTCCGGTGATGCCGGGGCGAAGTTGCAGGATTTTCCGGGCTGGACCTTCGAGCTTGTCGGCGTAGCCGGGGACGTCGGGGCGTGGTCCTACAAACGACATATTGCCGATCAGCACGTTCCAGAGCTGCGGGAGTTCGTCAAGTTTGTATCGCCGCAAAAAGCGTCCGATCGGGGTAATCCGACTGTCCGTGGCCGTGGTGACACTCCCCTGTTTGTCACTGTCCAGATACATGGTTCTAAACTTTATGCACTGGAAGAGTTTCCCGTGTTGTCCGACTCGTTTTTGGCGGTAGAGGATCGGGCCTCTGGAGGTGAGCTTGACCAGGACGGCCGGGATCAGGCCGAGGGGGAAGAGGATCAGGATTCCCGCGGTGGCGGCGAGGAGGTCGAAGAGTCTTTTGGTTGTTTTTTGTATTGGGGTCATGGTTTTTCCTTGGGGTTGGGATGGGGCAGGGCAATTCGTGAAATTGCCCTTGCCCGCCCGGCCTCGGGCCGGCGGGCAGGGGTTATTGGGGCGGGGGGAGGTTTTGGGTCCAGTTTTGGGGGTTGTTGCGGATGTATCTTCGTATGGCGTTCAGGGTTCGGTCGCGGTGGATTATGACGTCCCAGTAGTCCCTTTGCCATACTTTGGTTCCGAGAGTTCCTCGGGTGACGTTTATCTCTTTGGCGGAGTTCATTTGATAGTAGCCCAGGACTCTGGGGATTGTCATGACTCGTCTCTTTTTTCGGTATAGTTCAGGATTAGTGTATCTCAATTGTATCATTTGATACCGCGTCATGCGTAGCGCTTCTTCCACCGGTATGCCTTCGGGCAGAACGCGCAGAATCAGATGGACGTGGTTGGGCATGACCACGGATTCATCCACCAGTACGTTGGGATACCGAGACGGTAAATTCGAGATCCAGTCGGCTGCGATTTGTCCGTACCGGTTCAGCTCCATCGTCTTGTCGACTACTCTCCCGAATAAGCCGGTCCGGAATTCCTGAACGCAGATCGTTATGAAATAGTAGCCGGGTTGTGAGTAGTCGTGCGTTTGAAGACGAATTGATTGTCTGTCGTATTTCGGACGACGATAGTGGTCGCTCATGTGTGATCTCCGATTTTGATGTATGACTTTAATATAATAAAAGAAAAGAGACCCCCGTCGGGGCGATTCATGAATCGCCCCGACGGGTCTCTTTTCTTTATCGTGTCTTGTACTCTATTTCTGAATATGCACTATTGTGTGCTGCAGAATTGTCTTCAGAGAAAGATTCTGCTTGATCTCCGTTCTTTGATCTGCGGCAGCGGTACGACGCTGAAATCCGATCTTCCAGCTCCGCCGGCTCAGATCCGGCCGAGGAGTTTGTACGCGATCAGTCCGTAGTACTCGTGAAGCGCCAGGGTCGTTTTTTCGAGTGCATGGGCATTTGGGAGAAAAGTTCTGAAGCCCATAAAAGGTATTTCTTCGGTCCGATAATCGGTCGGCGCCGGATGAACGGTATAGCCGTATTTTTCAAACACACGAACCGATCGATACATGTGCGCGGCACTTGTCACTAGAACTATTTCAAATGGAAGGTCATGTTCTCGGAGCAGTTCGGCAATTTTTTGCGGATGTTCGCCAGTATTGAAAGACACCGGCTCGACGAGGATTCTGCTTGAATCGATCCCGAATAGTTCTACCAGTAGATCCCTTGAACTCTCGGCTTCGGTAAACACTTTTTCTCCGCCGGTCGATATCACTCCCCCGCTCGTGACGAGAAACGGCGCGACACCCATTCGAAAGACACGTGCCGCGTGTATAATTCGATCTCCGGCGGCGTTGACTTCGGGATATCCACGGGGAGACGCCGGCGGTACCGCGCTCCCACCCAGTAATACAACGGCAGATACGCGGGGGTACTTGTTGGGCTGGGTGTATCGCCCCTCAAGATTCCGGTAAAGCAGGTGAGCCGTCATATCCATCGAAGTCGTCCAAAGGACAACAAGCCCCACTACAAGAAACGATACCGCATAAATTCGCCTTCCATGAAGAACCGCGGCTAGTCCGCCTATGAGAGCGAGGCTAACGAAGCCCGGTGGGTAGAAGGGTAGCGGGAGAATTTTGGTGAGGGATTGAAACATGGGCGAGGAAGTCGGCGACTACCATATGGATTATTGAGACTCATTTGTTCGACGTAATCTGCCCGCTAGACGCTCTATTGTACTCACAAAGAAAAGTGGATCAAGAAGAACAAACGGATACCTGGCCACCTCTCGCAGGCAATCAGTTGCATTTTTCCTTAACAATCGTACACGCCATCCCTGTACGTACCACCGTATCCTGATCAGTAGTGCGGCATGCCACTTTTTCTTGTGCAACAGTTTTACATTCTTAAAGAACACCCACTTACTTTCCGCGAGAATTTTCTCATAGTTCTCTTTTGTGGTTTTCCGTTCTGTATGTCGACGTACTTCGGAAAGCGTTCGAGAAATATGTGTTCTTTTGGCTCCTTTCACCGCTAAGCGAAGCCATAACTCCCAATCCATCACAAAATGGAGATCCTCCTTAACCAAATGATCCCCGGAAACAAACGCCTTCTTCACATAAGTGCTCGGCTGTCCACTTTCCACAACTTCCTTGCCAAGCACCCAGTTTGTTAGCTGATGAATAATAGTCATGCACTTTGGTTGCCAATTGTATTCAGGATACCGCATACCATTTGTTAACAGGCAACTCCCGGCCAAGACATCGGGGTGATCTTCTCGAACTATGGCCTCTGCAGCATGCCAAAGTGCGTTTTCACAAAGGAGATCATCAGAATTCAGCCACAGAAAATAGTCCCCAGTTGCTCTTCGCCACCCCTTGTTAATCGCATCACTCTGGCCATCATCGGGTTCAAAAGCCCAAAAATCAAGGTGTAAGGAATAGTGTTTCAGGATGTCTTTGGTTGCATCACGACTACCTGCATCGTATACAAAGTACTCGAAAAGGGGATAGCGCTGCAGAAGCACGGATCGTATAGTTTCTTCGATGAACCCCCCCTGGTTGTAGCTTGGGGTAACAATCGTAAACGAAGGGAAGCTCCCTGTTGGGTGTTCCGCCCGATTCGACCGGACTTGCTCCCAGGGCCAACCGGAACGGTGCTCGCCGGCAAAGACGGGTAGATTCGTAGAAACCTGTTTTTCCTTCATACGACTATTCTCAATCCAGGAATTCGGGCTTTCAGTTCCATTGGCTCTCTTGTTGCTATGACATTTGGAGTTGTGTCCCAACACTGAGGTGAACGAAACCGATCAATAACAAGTGGTTGGTCACGCCGGAATGAAAACAGAATGAACCCGTGACCGTGCAATATGTCAACTATCACTTGAGAGCTGATTTCCATGATGATTCCAATAACGTGGGCCGAAGCTAATGTTTTCCGTGCTCCGCTGATCACATACTCCTCCCACCCCTCAACGTCTATCTTCAGTAACACCGGGCCTTTCACTTGATGCAAGTCGAAGTAAGCATCAAGCGTCATACATTCAACCATTGATGACTGAGAGGCCATTGAATCACGCCGGGGCCGTAATGAACTCCAGGCGTCCAACCAATCATCTGAAGTCTCAATTTCCAGAACGTCTTCTTTTCCTGAGAGTGCCTTGTTATTAGCTTCCACGTTTCCACAGCGATTCAAGTCAATATTCTCCAGCAGACGAGCGAAAGTGCGTGGATTGGGTTCGAAAGAATGTACTCTGCCTTCGAGGCCAACCAGCGGAGACGCAATTACCGTGTACAGTCCGATATTGGCGCCGACATCAAAGAACACGTCGTTCTTCTTCAGAAGACGCTTAACAAACAGACGTTCCGAAAGTTCGAAGGATCTATAGTAAATCAGAGACGCTAGCTTAGAATCGAAGTACAGTTTAAGGCGAGCGTCTCTCCCGACTTTACAAGTAACCCCTTTCTTGTATCGTTTCGCAAAATGCCACCATTGGGATCGTAACCAATTAATCCTGTCAATTAGCATCCATACCCTCCAGACGAAATCTCTCTACATGCATATCATAGCAGTTGGTCTTGCGGGCCCTTAGGAGGCGTCACGAAATAACCTCTCTATTCTCGCTTGATCTCAGGTCACCTTTCTTCGTTGCTCGTTTGGGCCATAGTCCCTTAGCCGCCTTTAATGGAAGAAGAGTATCCTTTGTATTGCGGCATAAGATACTGTACGCAGGTCAAATCC
>CAYFVL010000260.1:0-8381 GCA_964346405.1 uncultured Fibrobacterota bacterium | reverse complement strand
TAGCCGTTGTATTTGGTTGTTCGCGGGGTTTTTCACCGATGCGTGTTGGAATGTATAATCGTATGTGGGCACAGATACTGTAGCCCACACATCGAGAACCGAGTTCTCCCAAGTGGCTCCCTCACGAGTGTAGTTGGGGGCACCTTGCCACCTGGGAGAGTGATTTGGATGCGTATTGCTGTAGAAAGCGTCAAAAGTGGAGATGTGGTCGAAAGGGTCTATCCAGTCATTTGTAATGCCGCCACTATACGCAATGCAATTGTATTTCCAGTCTGGTGTTTCTGGGCTGGATACGATTCCGTCATCGTCTTTCAAATTGGGAAAGTAATCGGGATCGTAAAAGCCTGTTTCGCACTTGGCATAGACATCGGTTTCCCCCTCGTAATATACGCCATCCGCCTTCAATATGACAGCCCCCATATTCGATGAGAAACTTTGTTTTACCCGCGAATCAGCATTCCAATTCCAGTCGCCGGTTCCCGCATAATCGTTATTGTAGGCGCGGATTACCTCCGGGTATCCTTCTACAACATACATGACCGGATCGCCGTATAAATACACACCTTTCGGTGCGGTATTGCATGTGAAGAAATTGAGTTCTCCGGTCTTATTCAGACCGCCACAATTAACCCGCGTACCAGAAATCGGCGCGTTGGTACGGTACGCGCTCCCGTTGAGCCAGAGATCACAGTAGGTCCTCATGCCATCATAATCCCGTAGCAAGACATTGTAGTAACCTGTAGAAGGGATTGTGACGCTGATCTTGGAGTTGAGGCCGTCCCCTCCGTCGTCATCTCCCCATGAGCCCGCGGACGGGTTGCCCTGTTTGTACAGATACATGACCGGATCGGCGTAAGAGTCGTTGGAAGCGTTCTTTGTTTCAAAGGTAACCGATTGCCCGGCGGTAAAGTAGGTCGGACTCTCGAAAGTGTAGTAAAACTCCTGCCCCTCGGATGCAACAAAGTCATACAACGGATCGGGTTGACTACTGGTTGTCATGCTCTGCTGTTCCGAGAGAATACGGTCTTCTTTTGAGACCAAACTGATCGGGCTGGCTGCGCCAACCTTGAAGTCGGCTTTGAATTCGGCTAATGAGCCGATTGTCGCCTCGACCGTGGTCCCCACCCTGATCTCGTCAATGGTTGGAATGACGGTCCGATCACCGCAGAACGAGATTGTATGCTCGCCCTCCGATAATGAAAAAACGTGCGCGCCAAGACCTTTCATGATCGTTGCCCAATGTAACGCATCTTGCGACAAGACCAACGTTGCTTCTGCTCGGTCGTTCAAGCGCACATCAATCTTGTCACCCGGCAGGCCGATGGTCAGGCAACTGACGTAGTACTGTCCAGCCTTGCGCACGGTAATTTCGAACGCTTGCGCAGGACGGTCCGCTTCCATGGTACAATATCCCTTTCCTACTGTGACATCCTGGGGCGGGACATCGCCGACATCCCGCAAAGCGCGGCGATGCGGAGAGCGCAAACGGTACAACCATAAGAACGAGGAGGAACAAGGACTTCAATTTACCTGTAGACATACTTAGTCTCCAATGGTGGAAAGTTCGAGAATTGTGATAAACGCATACAGTTTGTGTACTCATTGCTAGCTCCTTGGAAGGGAGAAAGGTTGCAAAAACAATTACTAAACGTGCAATTCAAAAAAGGACCCCTCTCCCACAGGAAGAATGGAATGCCTTGAACCTACCCCAGAGCGAAATTTCTGCCTCACTATGCGATTCCCTGCAATAATGAAATATAGCAAATAGAGTTTACTTGTATACGTTCAATTTGGCCACAGTATGCACCGCGCAACGCAACCTCACCCAAGGCTGTTGAAACAATATACTCGGCGGGCTGAAACAATGCAAGACAAAAAGCACTTTTACGACACCAATTGACTTGGATACTATAAATAGGGGGATTTTCTTACCTTTTTGGAAGAAATTGTACCATACTCATGAGGACACTTTGGAACGAATGGGACTTCATGGATGTTCCGGTGAATGAAATCTATGGGTAGTTGGTCGCGAGGTTAACATCTCTATTCCAAAGGTCGTAATTGGCCACATTTTCGCCCGATGTCTTTTTTTTCATTTCGGAAGGAGCGGCCATGGACAACGGGCGGAGTTTTTTTTGGACGGTCAAACAAAAAGGTTCTTGCATAGCCAGGTTCTTCAATTGGCGTCTTCCGCATTTGATCCCCTTGCTCAGAATTGATTTTCCGGAAATAGCGATTCCATTTGTCTGTTGGCCATGCCTTTGTCAGGCACTATTCACCAGATTTTTCGATTATAGGGTATTCTCATTACACGTTCTTTTCTGCATTATCTGTAAACCCAGAGCTGAAAACAGCTAACAACACCCCATAGAAATCTCCTGAAATCCCCCATTCTCCACTCCTTCTGCTCAAGGCTTTTAAGGCGATCCCCCGTACATCGATGCCCATCCGGTCACCAAACAAGATACACACTCTTCCGAGTTTAGTGTAATTCCTCGTACAAAGTTCGTTTTCTACCAGAAAACAGATAATTATGCGGATCAGGCACACAATCGTCACGATCAAGGATTACCCCTACTACAGGGCGGCAGATCCGAGGTGGGCATGCTGGGCGTTCTGGACATACCTTTTATCCGCATGCGATACAGGTATGAAATGCGGCATCTCGTGTGCGGGAAGCGCTTGATGTCAATTATTCAGAATAATTCCCCGGAACTCACGTATGGAGAAAAGGGTCGGGTTTTCTACATATAAATAGTGAAAGAGTTGGCGGAGAGGTTGTCGATTGATCTTGATGTGAAGTCGGTGGTTGGGGAGGGTACGGAATTATGCCTCGGATTTCCGTCCCCAACCGTTTTGGTATTTGGTTGAATTGGACTTCTATCTTATAGGACCTGCTGAAGAACTGGTCATTTTGACCATTCAGGGGCAATTCCTGTCGCAAAAGTGATTTTGTCTCCCCGAACATTCTTTCTCGACAATGAGCCGGGTGTCGGATTCGTATGCTTCGGTAAGCTTTACGATACAGTGACCGAATACGTGAAAGGATGCGACGTTCATGAATTCTCTACATACAATAGCGGCGGCGAGTCGTGGAGATTTCTGGAATTTGGTAACAAGCTGAAGTCATGGAACAGAATCGGATTTCTCCGCACGATCTACACAAGCCTAGTCTGCGAGGAGAACGGACAAATGATTCTGGAATTCGCACGCCCTGATTCGGTTATCTACACCAAAATTCGAACAGGGAGTCGTCTTGCCGAACTGCTCATGGAAGCGGGACATGGTGAATGCGTCGATGCAGAACAAATCATCGCGATGGCGCACGCTCGCGGCAACAGCGAACTGACAAATCGCTCATTCAATGATTTCATGACCTCCGAGCAGCTTCCGTTCAAACGCTTCGGCATGAATGCCGCATACTACTACCTCATGGTCATCGGTCACTTCCTCATGGACTGCTACAACAGTGACGTTCTCCAGGGCGTTGTCTCGGCAATAGGCGCGAACAGCTATCCGACAACCATTCGAAGACGAGTCATCGGCTTTGCGGCAACCATCGTAAAGAGCGCAAACGCAGTACGGCTGAAGATAACACAGGCGACGCATCGCTTCATAAATGCAGAAACACTGTGTAAGCGTTGCAGCGGCGGCGGGTTGACGCCGATACCCGAAATGGGCTGAGCCGACAAAGAGTTTTCTCTTACCATAAGAAAGTCGAAAGGTCAAGGGCGTGGTACGATCGCAAATAGCCATCCTGTCAAGCCCAAAACGGCGCAGCCATCCAAAATCATGAAATTCGGGGGCAGGTTCCTCTCGAAACTGAATTCGACGACGTAAACGTAGTCCAATATGCCAAGGGTTGACAAAAATCATCCCATTCGCACTATGTCGTGAGAAGAATCGCTCAATTTAGTTCTACTTGGGTACTTTAGCTACACGCAATTTCTGCTTTCGTCTGGCCGATTCGATCGCTTGACTCCTCTGTTTGTGTCGTTTCTGAAGATTTTTGAATACACCTTCTTCAGTGATATCTTTTCGCGGGAGATAATAGCTGAGTAGATCTACTATAACTTGACACGACAGCAGATTTACTGTTTTATGATTCAGAAGCCTTTCCTTGACCATGAATAGTGAGGCCATCATTACCATGGTCATATGATGATGCCAGCCAAGCCATCCGCGTACTTGGTAGTCCGCCATGCCTATTGAGGTCTTTCCATCCTGGAATGCTCTTTCGATCCAGAACCGACAAGCGTGTTTTCTCACGATAACCGACAAATCAGTGGAGTACGGGCAATTCTGTCCAAAGCAGAATGACAACCCCGGAAATATGGATTACAATGCCTTAAACCGGCTTTCGGGCTATGTCTAGTATTACGAAAAGTAGTTCTACCGACGATAGATATCATCGACCCAAAGGTCAACAGCCTGGTTTCCTTTCGCTCTAATTTCGATCTCCACCGGAGCATCGATATCTGAGCCGGGGGGAAGCTCAATCCGTATTTTTTCCCACTGCTGGGACTGAAATGGGGCATATTTGGCGCTTCGACGAATCACTGCGGGATTCGATGGTGTTACATACCGCCACCCGGTTGATCCGATACGAAATCGGATCAGGAGATTCCCGGCCCCTTTCAGGTGCATGAACACCGATGATCCTCCGGACATGCCCATTACACCCGGTATGAGTCTGGATTTCGCAATTGTCCGAGATTCATCATCGAAACCCGTGATTCGAAGGGATCTCCGGCCGCCGTAAGACATTTGTGAATCCAGCATCGAAACAAACGGCATGTCCCCGGCGATCCAGCCCTCATACCCCGATTCGAAGCCAATAATCGAGTCTGTAAAGGATTCGCATGGTGAACTACCCGAAATTGTTGATCCGGAATAGCTCCCGGATACGATTTTCACCAGCAGCGGGAGGTGGTCGGAGTATCCTTCCCCGGTATGGTATCGTGTTCCTTTGTGCCACCGTCGCTGTTTGCGATAGGGGATTCCGTCGAACAGAAGCCGCCCGCCCCAACGGAACACGGTAAAGCTCCCTTCGAGGTACGACATCCCGCACGAATCGAACAGTGCGTGAGGAAGGAGAATGTGGTCGGGAGTTTGTCTGCGTCGGCGGTACACGTAGTTCCATCGGCGGTAGTCGGGAAGGTCCCACCAGAGATTGTAGAGCAGATCGTCCCGGGTTGCGGATACAATATGTTTTTTTGTAACGGGACAATCCCGACCGTCGGCGGAAACGAAAACCGTTCCAAGCACATTATTCAGCCCGGTTTTGCCTTCGGCATACTTATCGGAATCTATGTGAATCGTTTCAGATTCGTTGTAGTTCTCATTGAGATCGCCCAGGATAAGATAGTCGCAATCAGAAGAAAGTTCCCGGAGCCTTCGGCGCAGAACCCGGGCCGCCGCAAGGCGTGCGGCCTCCGGGTGAGCTTTGGACGGCCAATGGTTCGCGAAGACCTTCAGGGGGCCTTCGGCGTGTAGTATGTCGCATTCAAGAATATTTCTCGTGCGGACTCCATTGGTTTCGGTGACGGGTAACGTGCCGACCCTCCGTATCGGGAGTCGAGAGAGCAGGGCCGGATGGGTTGTGGATCGCAGTGGTGTGTCGCCGATTTCGTAGTAGTGGAAGAATCGTCGTTTCAGGCGAAGCATGCGGACAAGATCTTTGAGAGCGGTGCTGTTTTCAATTTCGCAGAGCCCGACCACATCGGGATTGGCCGCCGCGATCACATCCGAAATGTTATCCAGCGACTTCAGATAAACATCGTAAGACCATCCCATGCTGTCTGGAACAAAGTCGGGGTACTCTCGACCGGATGCTGCAAAGTCGAACAGGTTTTCGACATTGTACCACATCACGGTCAAGGTATCGGAGGGACCGGTTTGCCTTAGTCGTGTGCCGGAGCGGTTCCCACAGGCGGAAAGGAGCAAGACGGAAGCGAGGAACACTGCCGTCGGTCGAATCGGATCAATTGACTTTAAAGAAAACGCCATGTCGCCTGGTGCCCTGCTCTCGTGTCGCATCATTCGATCCGAAATCGGTGTTCACCATCCCGGTGGCGGCGCTCCCGACATGGCAGGTCGTGTTGTTGTCTGCCCAGTTATCCGGCGTTTTCATCACTTTCCAGGTCTTTGTTCCCGGCTATGAATTCAGCAATAGTATTTACCGACTTAATTATAAATCTTCCCAGATTCTGGTCGTCGATATGCACGCCGTACTTACGCTGCAAAGCCATGACTATTTCAAGTGCGTCAACGGAATCCAACTGAAGTGGGCCGTCTTCCTCGAAAAGGGAGACATCGTCCTGAATGTCGTCGGGGGAAACGTCGGGAATCTTTAATGTGTCGATGATCAGATTCTTGATTTCCAGTTTCAGTTTGGGGGTCGGTCCGTCGGACATTTCTCGCTCCAGATACTTCAGGCCACCATCGAAGGCAGCCGAGTGAAAAAACTCTGTTCCTCATCGGCTCGCGCCGCGATCATTTCGCTCAGTTGTTTCATTCGATCCGCACTGAAATCACGCGCCTTGGCAATTCGTGCAACATAGAGTGAAATCTCTCGCCACCGGTCACCAATCGCAGTCATCTCCCGTGCCATATCCAGAAGAGACGGGTTGTCGAGAATCGCGGCGGCTTCTTGAAGAAAAGACGCATACATGAACCGGAATCCGGCTCCACCGGTACCGCGTTCTTCGAGGATGATATGTATCATTGCGATTTCGTGAGACAAATGCTCCCGGTCACGGGCTCGAGTGGGCCAGTCCAGTACCTTTCTGGAGAACATTCGTATGCCCTTCACGCCAAGAAACGGTATGGGGAGTTTTGTCATGTTATACGAGGCGCGTTTGATACCTTTAATGATTGCCGGTCTCAGATCCGGTTTTTCAGGGATGCCGCGTGGATGAAAACAGAAGCCGCCGGGCGCCAGATCGCCCTTTGCAAACCGGCCCGTTTCAAGTGAAGACTGTTTCACCGAGGCGATCTCGGGATAGTAGCAATCGGACACCTGGTATCTGCCGTCATCGTTACCCACTACCGTAATGAAATGTCCGTTGAAATGCGCGCGCATGTACGACGGAATGTAGTCCATGTTGAACATGTCGACCTGCACAACGATCGGTATGTTTTGTGAAAGATGCGTATTGAGGTATTCTTTTGCCTTTTCGGGTTTTCGGAACTTTTTCGTTACGAACTGAATTTTCAGATTTTTGGCGATCTGCTTACGGATGTCTCCCGGTTTGCTTCTTGGAACAAAGGTGGGAAATGCGAGGCGGGGAGTATCCAGGTAGGCAAAGAATATCCCCCCGGCGATACCCAGAACCATCGGTTCCGAAATATCCAGCCCATAATGGTGTAGAATGGACGATATAGTCCCGGTTTCACAATGTGCCGCCATTCGATGCTGAAATTCCACTCTGCTCATTTTCCCGGTGTCTCCGACTCTATGCATCGAATAATGGTGACATAAGGATGATCGATTTCTTCACGAACAAAGCCCACCCGGGGCGAATCCGATCTAAAAACGGAGAAAAGGTCCGACACGCGGATGCCGAAAACATCGGCGTACCGTGCGGCTTCGCGTATCTTCATACTCCCGAAATGCTTTGGGTTCATGTGTTTTTTCACTCTTGAGAGTCGAATCCCCGTGCGTACGGCGACATCGGCCGGTGCCATTTCAGTTAGTTTCATGTGGTAGGCTACCGGCGATATTCTGGATTCTGCAAGCTCTTCAAGAGCCGTTTCTTCCAGGTGCCGCCGTTTGACCCAGAAATCGTCGAGATAGTTCTCGACCATGTATGATCCGGTTTGTACCGGAGCAATCGAGCCGTCTTCCCTCTCGACAAAGAGCATCATCTGATGTTTGTCTGTTTTAGATACGGCGTCTTTCTCTTTCACAGCTCCTCCGAGCCTTCGCGGGGATTTATCAGCCGGCCGACCGTTGCCACGAAATACCGATTCCGACCCTATAATCCCGCCGGGTGGAACTTCACGATATACGGGTTTTCGCGGGTGAACTGCTTCTCCGGGCAAGTCCGATAATATATATCCCGTCGAAATCACCCGAAAACAGAAATCGCTTCTCCGGTTTTTGTTTTCTCCGGACAGTACATTACAATACTTCTCTATGTTTTCAACCCTAACCCAAGTTTCGCAACCAACTCACGGTCCCGCCGGGCGGGACTCAAGGTATCTCCCCGGATACCCCTGCGCTTTTTCTAAGTCAATCTCGCACAACATCTTACGCATAATGCTCTATCCCTCGGCATTTCGACTACGCTCAATACAACGCTCCGCTCGGGACATCGCCTCGGCTCCGCTCGGGACATCGCCTCGGCATTTCGGCTTCGCTCAATACGGCGCTCCGC
>CAYFVL010000259.1:0-8396 GCA_964346405.1 uncultured Fibrobacterota bacterium | reverse complement strand
TAGCTATAGCGCCGAAGGAGTCAAAAGCTTTGGAGAAGACAAGCTCATATTCGAGAATACCGGCGAGTGGCATATCAGCTCCGGCTTAGGGGCTGTCGCCGCATCGGATGACGGGAAGAAGGTAGTTGCGGTAGTCTTAAAAACCGATGGAACCAAGGCGGCAAAAGACTGCGATATATGGTGGAGCTATTCCAACGATGGTGGCGAAACCTGGTCAGCGGCGGCGGACGCGGTAGTAAATACCGCTGGGGGCGAAGGCAGAAAAACGCCCCGGCTGCTCGCTATCGGAGCTAAATTTTTTCTCTTGTACGATGATAAGAATGAATCAAATATTTCCGTGGGAATTCTCGATTTTGGCTCTTTGAATATAAATAGCCGGCGACTATACCGCTCAAGCATCATGCATCGCACGCAGTCTCCCGAATATTACACCTTGCAAGGCAAGCGGCTACGCCAGGCCATGCATCGGAAAAGATCCTCATCGTTTTCGGTGATGATCACGCATGAGCGGGGAAAGCCGCGAATAGTAATCGAATTAATGGCGCCGGGATCAAAGGCGACAAGCTTGTGAAAAAGGTTTGTCGCCTCTGCCAAGACCGGCAAATTGGTTTAGTCAGGCAATGTCCTGGCTACATAAAAACAGGCGCTGTAGTTTGAGATAGCTCTTTTTAGTCGTTCCTATGACAGCGGCATTCCTGTCTTGTCACATCTCAGCTTTTCCGCATAATCGAACCTCTATGAAATGACTTTGGCAACCGGAGAAATCCGCCAGTTAACATTCGGGCTCGAAAAAGCCGATTTTGAGCCGATTTATCTGCCCAATGGAAATATTATGTTCTCCTCCACCAGGCACATTCAGGTAATTGATTGCTCAAACAATCCTGTTCCGAATCTCTACCTTTGTGACAAAGACGGTCGGTATGTTCGAAGAATTGGCTATGATCAGGTTCATACGCTTTATCCACAGCTCTTATCCGACGGGGAAGTAATATATTCACGCTGGGAATATGTCGATCGCGACCATGTTTATACCCACCCGCTTTTCCGCATGCGCCCCGACGGAACAAATCAAAGAGAGTATTATGGAATAAACTCCCGATGGCACACCAATTTTTTCCATCCCAAAGGCATACCCGGCTCGCATAAGGCGATGGCTGTTATTGGCGGATATCATATGCCGCAGTTTGGACACATTGCCATTGTCGATCCCAGTGTCGGTCGTGCAAACGGAGTCGGGATCGAGGTTATCACGGAACGGTATGACAAAATTTCCAGAAAGCCGCAAGACAAGTGGGGCGAGCGCCACAAAAGCCGCTTTGGCTATCCCACACCGCTCGATGAGAACGCATATCTCGTATCGGCATATTTTGACCCTGAAAAGTGGAAAATCCCGGATGCTCCCGACAGCGCACAAGGGATCTATTTCATGACCCGGGATGCACGACGGGAACTCCTGGTGCCGGGAGCATGGGGACGCAGTGCTTTGGTCATAGAGAGAAACTATCCTGCTCCAACCGGTAACATTGACTTCACCAAAGACCATGGTACCTGTTATGTTAACAATGTCTATTACGGAATGGGCTCGGAAGGTATAGAGCCCGGCACGATCAGGTAAATCCGCGTTGTCAGCGTTGATTATCGAGCCGCGGCTATAAAAGGGTTTGCGATATGCGGCGCATGCGGTTGCTTTACGTTTAATACCCAGGTTGCCATGCCGTCGGGCGCCCTCGAGCCGAAGATAATACTCGGTGAATCCAAGGTATATGATGACGGCTCCGCTGCATGTAAGATTCCAGCACGCAAACCGTTCTATTTTCAGCTTATCGACACCAATGATTGTGTTGCACAAACCATGCGAAGCTGGACCGTTCTTCAGCCCGGAGAAGACCTGTCGTGTACTGGGTGCCATGAGTCGAAACTGGAATCGTCACCGGCATTTCCGCAACCGACTGCGCTCAAACATGATGTCACCGATCTTGACCCATTCTGGGGACCATCCCGCGGCTTCAGTTTCCTGAAAGATATTCAACCCATTCTCGACGCGCAAGATTGATCTGTTAGTGCCTTTTGCCGGAGAGTACACAGAAGGCATGAAGACAAAGGATTCCATTGCATATATGGAGGCCCAGCTCAAGCGAGAACAGTGGGAAAAGGAAGAAGCGCAGGATATTCAAGAGTACATCCTTCTGGCAACCGGAGGAACAGTAAATTCGAACACAGAGTTTACGAAGCAGGCAAACTCCAGAATCCCAAATGTAAGAAATCTGAATGGGTCGCTGATTGTTCGGGTTCCGAAAGGGTCATGGAATGTAGAATTGCTGAACCTTAACGGGCGTCTGATAGAAAAGATTTCCGCAGCCGGCAAAAAACGAATTCGTATCCATAGCGGCTCTTACCCGAAGGGGGTTTACATCGTCAAACTTGTTGGGAACAGCTCCAAAACCTCATCATCGAATAAAACGAATGCCCAAACGGGTGAAACAACGCAGTTGAACCAGCTGATTTGGGTAAATGTCAAAGACCCCCGGCAATGAAGCATTGGGCAAGCTTCACAGCCTCATAGCTGCGAAACCCGAATTCGGCTTGTATAACAAACCAATAAAAAAGCCGCCCGCCATGCGGGCGGCTTTTCTTTTTATCAACCGGAAAAGAAACGGCATCCCTGTCTTAGATCATTTTTTCCGCAAAAAGATTTTTCCGCTATACTACAAATGGGACGCTGCGCTTATTATGAAGGACTCCTTGAAACTCGGAAATAGTCAAAAAGCGGCCGTAGAAACCATGCATTTTGTAGCGGCATTTGTCATCGTGACGGTAATCGAAGCCGTTGCGGACAGTGCGCTTCGCACAGATACTTGCGGTATTTCGGGAAATCGGGTCGGCCGACGATTAGGCAGCATCCGGGGCCGACATCTTTCATTATAAAGCACCTGTACACGGATGCGACTTATGTCCGCCGTTACCACCGCTGGTGCAACAGCTTGCGCGCAATGCGTCTCCCTTGTGGTGTTTTACATACCAGAACGTATACCCGGTCGGCCAACGACGCACCGCCGGCATTCGCGCCGTCCCAGGAAACCGAAACGTTCCCTTGAGCGGCCGTATGTTCGCCGAGGTCGCGGATCAGCCTGCCGAAAAGATCATGCACCGCAATCGATACGCGGGTGTTTGGCGTCGCCTTCAATGACAGCGCATACCCTCCGCCGGAGACCGGAGTGACGGCGATCCTCATGGCCGACTGCCTGTTCACAACCCGCCGAGCTGTCTTTTTTGATGAGACCGGCGCCATGCCGAACCCTTCCCGTATCCAGTTCACCACCGAGGCGGCGGTAAAACGCTCGTCCCAAGCATAATCGCCGGTCCAGGAGGGTTTGCCGGCTGAGGGCGCCTGCATAGCTCCCCCATTGCGCATGTTGGTCGCTACGGCCATGAATGTTTTCAGGCCGGCGGGATCATAATCCTCACCCGCCGCTACTCGAACGGCAACCGCCTCGGCTTCCAAATAAGGATCATCCTCCCAGTCCAGAATCGTAAGATTGGCGACTTCGGTGACATAGCGTTTCAGCGTGCGATCAGGATCGCTCCAGCCTTCAGCCTGCGCAGCCTGCTCATACGGGGATACCGTATTTCCCTCTCCGAACCAGCCCTCATCCGGCAGCGATTCGTTGGTATAGAACCGGTTGTTGCGCACGGAAAGTTGACTGGCGTCGGGAAGGTTGTCTCCTTTCACCGAGATCGGTTTATTGGACACAAAGACATTGTTTTCCGCCACATGCCCTGTGACATCGGTCCAGTCGCCCCCTACGCCGAGACCGCTTCTGGTGCGGTAGGAAATGTTTCCGCGAACGGTATCGTTTTTCTGTACATAAAAGCTACTATCCTGGTATTTGTTCCTGCGCGGACTGAGGGAAAAGCCGTTAGCCGAAGAGGCGTCGGGCCGCCCCAAGTCATCGGCGAGCATAGCCAGGCTGACGATATTGTTCTCCACAACCGCGCCGAAAGAAGCGCCTTGCAGTGTATACCCATTACCCGGCTGCGCGCGGTTGTCTGATTTGTTTTCCGTATCGGGATCATTGGCGGTGGGGTATTTGAATACCAATTGCACATTATTGCGCACCACGGCGGATCGTCCCGTTTGATTCCCCGCAACGAGCCATTCATTTACAGGCGAATTGCTTGACGTAGAACTGTACCAGTAGCCTTCTATGATCAAGCTGTTTTCGCACAGCCCGCCAAGACGCATTTGCGGCCCGCCCGAACCGCCGTCGGCGCTGATGATATTGCGGTATACATGCCCCATTTGGGCGCCGCCCCCCTGATAGAAATTGCGGTCGAAAATGGATCGTTTGGGGTCCGGATCAGTAAGCGGGTCTGTCTTATAGCCATTTTTGTAGAAAATGCATTCCTCGAAAGTAGTCGACGCCTTGAATTTACTGGTATAATACCCTTGATTGTGGCTGTCGGGTTTGTACCGAAAGCCGCTTATACACCGTCGTACCGTCGTTTTTCGGGGAAGGTATACAAGGGAGGCATTTATCATCTTGCAGTCTTCCAAGAGAAGCGTGGGAACGCCCCCGCTGTAGGAGACGGCGTCACTAAATAGATAATTGGAAAAGTCATGATGAAGCTCCAAACCGGAAATCGCTTTATGATACCAGACGGCCGAGTCGCCGCCACTGTGAAAACTGAACGGATTTTTTATGTCGCGCATTTGCCCTTCATATTCGAACTGCTCTCCCAAGCGCGGATCAATCACGGCTCTTCCGTCCGCCGGCGGGCCGTAAGCTGCGTTCACCATGGGCGCCTGCTCACTGCGTCCGCCTCTGATACTTCCATCAAAAGCGTCATGCACCCGGCCCCGGCGAAAAAGAAACCAGTCAGGATATCCATTCGAATGCCTTTTTGTATCTCCCGCGACAAACCGAAAAGGCTTCACGGCATCCTCATTCGGCTCGAGAGGATCTACGCCGTATTCTCTGCCTTCCTTATCGGCAGGATTTCCCAAGCTGTCAACAATGCGAGATCCGTCCCACCAGTAGATCTCCGCGGTCGTTTTATCGCCGTTCTCAGGATCAAAGAAAAGGATCATGCTGCCGCTGTCGCGTCCCTCGTCTGAATTATTCGATCCGCTCAGAACCCGGCTGCCGTCGCTCGGTACAAGAAACTGGTGAAGATCGGTCCACCCATCCGCGGCCGTGGCGCCACCGATCATGAAAAGAAAAACCAGCAAAAAGAACATCGCGGCAAATCTGCATACATTGAGACTCATAACAGTTCCCTCATTAAAAATGTGAAAGCAATTGTTTACGCACCTTTTCATTTCCTTTTTCCATTTACCCGCTTAAAAAGCGGTGTCGCTGCACAGATATGTCTTCGGAGCTCAAGGGTACACGAATGCATGCCGAGGGGGAGTTTACAACCTCAATATACTCTGAATTATTGTCCACGGAACTCTTCGATAATTATTTCCGTTGATTAGAGTTAATCAACAGGCCTGCGTAATAACGAGATTTCGGTGCCTCGTGACTCACAAAGACAATCTGATTGCAGTGTTCTGCTTCAGCCCCCTTTTAGCGCAAAATCGGCGATGTATTCGAATCTGCTTCGTTCTGAATGTGCTGGAATGCACCATCCGCATGATAATGGTACAATGGTGTTTGGCGGATCGTCGGACAACGCTTTCCGTTGACAGCTTTTTATCAACGGTGTTTATTGCCGCCGGTTCGTTTTTCAGAAGTCCGCCCTTATATTTGTATTATGGAATCATTGTTCGAATACTTCGACTACCAGCAGTGGCTTCGCGACTACTATGAGCATCGCAAAGAGCGACACAGGTATTTCTCGTACCGCTACATGAGCGCTAAAACGGGGATTGATCCCGCCTTTCTGGTGAAAGTGCTGCAGGGGAAGGTGCACCTGACGCTGAAAGCGGTGCCTCGAATCGCGGATTTGTGCAATCTGGATGCGCGGGAAGCCGGGTATTTTGAGTATCTGGTGCGCTACGGGCGGGCAAAAAAAAATGAGGATATAAAGAAGTATTTTGAAAAATTACTGTCCATGCGTGAGCAGTGCGGTGTTTCGGTTGAGGAGAGTCAGTATGAATTCTACCAGAAATGGTACCATAGTGCGATTCGCTCACTTATCGGCGCCGGTTTTTTCGACGGTGGCTATGACCGTCTGGCACAACAGTTGAGTCCATCGATTACTCCGGAACAGGCGCAATCATCCGTACAGCTTCTTGAACATCTCGGCATGATTCAAAATGACACGGAAGGTGGGTACGAACTGGCTAAACCGCTGATCACTACCGGCCGAAAATGGCGGTCAACGGCAATCCATCAGTTTCAGAAGGAGTGTATCAAACTCGCCGGCGAATCGCTCGACCGCCACCCCAAAGAACGTCGGGATATCTCAACGGTTACCATCGCGGTATCGCACAAGGACATGGAGGCCATCCGGGAACTCACCCAGCAGTATCGCCATGCCTTGCTGAATCTCAAGACTGAAAACGAAACGGTCGATTGCGTCTATCAGGTTAATATTCAGATTTTTCCTCTTTCCGAGGTTCAAAAGACTCGATGAAGCGGCTGATTTGTCTTTTCTGTGCACTTCAGGTGTTTGCGGCGGCGTGTACGCAACAGATCGCCGGAACGTCCAACGGCTCCGAGACCACCAACGGTGTTACCGCCACCGTCCGGAATCAGGAAGGAGCACCGGCGGTGGGGGCGCTGGTCAAAACTGCGCCTGCGGCTCTCACTCCCGACGACGAATCCTGGATCGTCTATGAAACGCATACCGATTCATTCGGTCATTTTACGATTTCATCACTTCGGCCCGGACGATATACCGCAGATATTTTTTCGCAGAATGGAGAAGATGCAACGGTGGTGCAAGGCATTACTGTTTCCGACTCGATCGTCCGACTCGACGATCCCGTGCTTTCGCCGGCCGCCTTTATCAGCGGAGCCGTTCAGGGCGCCGACGACGGAACACATGTGGTATGCATCGAAGGACTCGATCGAAAGGCGACTACGCTTGGTGCCGGATACTTCTATTTCGGCAGGATCGCCCCGGGCAAGTACACGATTGGAATCAAAGAGACGAACACCGCTACCCTCACTTTTCTTCGTGAAATCGTAACGGCTCCGAGCGAAAAGGTTGTTCTCGATGATATCGACCCGATCTCGGGAACTTTCACCCGGCACGAAGGCGTTATTGCCGATCCGGATTCACTCGCTGTTGCCGCATTCCTGCGAAAACAAGGGATTGCCTATTCAGAGTGGGACAGCATAGTTATTATCGAAGAAGAAAAGATTCGCGGGCTGTCGCTTGCCGATCGGAATCTGGACCGCCTGGATCCGTCGATCGGGGAATGTCGTTCCATCCAATCTCTCGATCTTTCGAACAACGCATTGACCGATCTTCCCTCAACGCTCTCCTGGTTGCCGAGGATTCATACTCTCAGGCTGAACAGTAACGCATTTGCGGCTCTTCCCGCCGTAGTGGCGGAGATACCCGTACTCATTCGACTCAACGTTGAGAACAACCGGTTGACTGCTCTGCCTCAAGCGTTCTCAAAACTTGCGTTTCTGGAGTCACTTGTCCTGTCTGAAAACCGGTTCACCGAGGTGCCGCCTCAGATACTATCGTGTAAAAAACTTCGTTGGCTCAAACTCTACCGCAATCCCATCGACGCGATCCCCGAAGAACTTTACGATCTGGTTGACCTGCAAAAGCTCGGATTAAGCTACACGAATATAGATCGTCTTTCCTCACGAATCGGCAATCTAAGCCGTCTGCAAATGCTCGATATAGCCAAGTGCGGTCTCGACAGCCTGCCACATGAGATCGGGATGCTGTCCCAACTCACGCAGCTCTGGGCAACCGGAAACGATTTTACGAGTCTTCCGGCAAGTTTTTCCCGGCTCACCAGTCTGAATTCGCTCCAGTTAAGTAATTGCCGCCTCGTAGCTTTGCCCGAGAATTTCGGATCGCTCACCTCATTACGGGAATTGTACCTTAACGGCAACGAACTCACCTCGCTGCCGGCTTCAATAACATCGGCACAATCACTGGAAAGCCTCCTGGTCGGGGGCAACAGTATTTGCAATCCCACTCCGGATGTCGCCGGATGGCTCGATTTGTTTGCGGAGTCGGACTGGAAAAATGAACAGGTGGGGTGCGATTAGGCCTTGTCTCAAAAATCCACGTTTCGCTTCGGCACGCTCACCTCGAGATCTTCCGGCACCCGATATCCGACATTATGCCACCACAAATAGATAGATCTGGCCTAGAAATCATTTGGACAAATCAGTGCGGTAAGGCCTTCATCGGAGAGGATATCAAGGAGAAACGGCGATATCTTTATTAGTCCGCCGGATTGCGCTTCCGGTGCA
>CAYFVL010000258.1:0-8487 GCA_964346405.1 uncultured Fibrobacterota bacterium | reverse complement strand
AACAGCGAGGGAGCAGGTCCGTGCCATATCAAAAATCGGTGGTAACCCTTGACTTTTTACATAACAGCGTAGTCGAAATGCCGAGGGGTAGAGCATTATGCGTAAGATGTTGTATGAATTGCCTTATCCCGCCGGGCGCACCGGGTATACATACGGGTACGACCATAAACTTTCCTTTTTTTGGAACCTTTTTCTCCTTGCCGGGTCTAAACCCATGAAGGGCTGAAACACCGCCCTTCGGAAAAGCCCGGTAGCCGGGTTCAATACAAACCAAAACCCGGGAGGTTTTGCATGATGAGTCGCCGTACAATTTCCGTTCTTTTGTCGAGCATTGCGTTTTCCATTGTCGTTATGTCCTGTAGCGGCTCCAAATCGGGAATTCGTGAACGCCCCAAGACCCAGGAAACAACCACCCATCAAACGGCAAAACCCGGCGAGAAAGCTGAATCTGAGACCAAAGCGAACGAGATTACTCAGATAGTTAAAACAACGAAAAAGGCTCATACAATATCCGCCCCGGGAAGCGCACCGGCAAAGCGAAAATCGCTCCGTGGAGGAGCAATGCTGCGTGAGATGAGCGGCACGGCCTATTTGTCCGACGCTTCGGCAGTGGTGGGTGGAACGCGCGGGACTCTCAATCGTGAACAATATGATCGGATCTACGAAAACCGATTCGTACGCGTGGTCGACCAACCCCTGTCGACATTCTCGATCGATGTTGATGCAGCTTCGTACAGCAATATACGCAGGTTCTTGAATAACAACAGCTTACCTCCCAAAGACGCCGTCCGTACCGAAGAACTCGTGAACTATTTCGACTACGACTATCCGCAGCCCGAAAACGAGCACCCGTTCTCAATAACGGCGGAACAGGGAGTATGCCCGTGGGATACGGCTAACAGACTGATTCATATCGGATTGCAGGGGAAAGATATTAAAATGGATTCACTCCCGGCCGGCAATCTGGTGTTCCTTCTCGACGTATCCGGATCAATGGATTCACCAGACAAGCTCCCGCTCCTGAAAACTGCGTTCAAGCTGCTGGTACGCAATCTTCGCAATCGAGACAGGGTTGCCATTGTCGTTTACGCCGGTGCGGCGGGAGTCGTTTTGCCCTCCACGACATGTGATCGCACCGCGGAAATCATTTCGGCTGTTGATGACCTCAGGGCGGGTGGATCCACTGCCGGCGGTGCCGGAATACAACTGGCGTATAAGATCGCCAAACAAAATTTCATCAAGGGCGGAAACAACCGGGTGATTCTAGCCACCGACGGTGATTTCAATGTAGGAGCCTCGAGCGACGGCGAGCTGGTAAGAATGATTGAGCAAAGAAGAAATGACGGCATTTTCCTGACCGTTCTCGGATTCGGCTCCGGTAACCTTCAGGATTCCAAGATGGAGAAACTGGCTAACAAGGGTAACGGCAACTACGCATACATCGACAATCTACTTGAGGCCAAGAAGGTCCTTGTTACCGAAATGGGCGGGACTCTGCAACCCATCGCAAAAGATGTAAAAATACAGGTTGAGTTCAATCCCGGCCGCGTACAAGCATACCGTTTAATCGGCTATGAGAATAGAATGCTCAATAAAGAAGACTTCAACGACGACACTAAGGACGCGGGCGAACTTGGTGCGGGACATACTGTTACGGCGCTCTATGAAATCGTTCCAGCAGGCGTGAACACGGAGAATCTTCCAAAGGTAGACGAACTCAAATACCAGCGTTCATCTGAAACGCGAGCCTCGAATTCGGATGAACTTCTCACCGTCAAATTCCGGTACAAAGCCCCGGACCGCGACACAAGTAAGCTTCTCCAGACGGTTCTGGAAGACCATGTCCGGAAACAACCCGGCGAAGACTTCAGATTCTCGGCGGCAGTTGCGGGATTTGCAATGATGCTGCGAGATTCGGAGTTCAAAGGTGAACTCACCTACGAAAACATCCTGAAACAGGCAAAAGCATCGAAGGGAAAGGATGAAGGGGGTTACCGAGCCGAGTTCATCCGATTGGTCGAGAAGGCCGATATTATCTCACAAACGCTCAACGGAACAACCTCGGGCTTACGCAGAATGCCGTGAGTCGATTGCGAAACCTGGGCTAGTCCAAGGCTTCCCCCGCCTTCTTACGCAATTCTCCGACAAACCGCGCCCGCCCTCGTTCAAGAAAGGCGAGAAATTCCGTGGTTCGGTAATCTGCGTACGTCCAGGAGAAATGCCGAAACCGCCCATGACGGTAATGAAGTGTTACCTCGCCGAAAATACTACTCCCGAGATAGAGCCGGTGAAAGAAATCCTTTGTGCTTGCCAGAACGAGCTTATCTCTTGCCAGATAGCCCGGATCGAGATTCACGGTCCTTTTCCCGTTGCGGGCGGTTTTGCTCTCAATCTCATTGCTGAACAGCTTAATTTCGGGCAGTCGTCCCCGGTCGATGGGTTTATCGAACAGATAGTAGTTTTTCACCAAATCCGAGCCCATTTCTCCCCGATAATACTCGGAAAAGTCAAAGGATACCGGACCATGCTGTAGTCGCATTTCTCCAAAAGTGTTCACCAGCTCCCCAAGAACGTTTTCAACCGCGGCACCCTCAGTCCACATGGCCCCGACGAATAATTGGACCGGTTCAAGCTTTCGTACATGTCCCATAGAGTACAATTCCCCCATTTCAGACTCGTATCACCGACCAGAATATACGCAGTGCACCTCGATCGTGTACTTTCCTGCGGCCAGTCTTTCGGCATCACGTATTTTATTCATTTTTTTCAATTCTCGATTATTTCATTTCAAAGGATCTTCATTATGGATCAACCTAGCACCAACAGCCCAAATCGGCGCCGGGCTTTGACCACTCGCGCGATCCATGCCGGGGAAAGCCGAACCAAGTACGCCGATGCGATTACTACGCCTATTGTTCAGACCTCCACCTTTACCTTCAGTGGCAGTCGGGACATCGAAGACTTCACGAAGAAAGGAAAAGAGCATTTCGAATACGGCCGATATGGTAACCCTACGGCAACGATAGCCGAACGCCGTTTGGCGGATCTGGAAGGCGCCGAGGATTGCGTGGTTTTCACCTCGGGCATGAGTGCGATAACCACTACGATACTTTCTCTGGTGAAGACCGGGGATCATATCGTTATTACAGACGACAGCTACAAGAAAACACTCGAATTCTGTCGATCTTACCTGAAACGATTCGGTATCGGGTGCACAATCGTACCATTCGGTGACTATGATGCTCTCGAGAATGCGATTCGGGAGAATACGAAATTCGTGTTTTCGGAATCACCCACCAATCCGTACCTTAACGTATTCGATCTGATGAAATTCAAAAAAATAGCCGATCGACACAACGTTTTATCCCTTATCGATAGTACATTTGCCACACCATACAACCAGAGGCCACTGGAGTACGGAATCGATCTGGTTCTGCAGAGCGGCACAAAGTACCTGGCCGGCCATAACGATATTCTTGTCGGCGCGGCACTGGGCCGGAAAGAACTGATCGACGAGATACGAAATCTTCACAAATCCATGGGTGGAGTGATCGATCCCCATTGCGCCTGGCTTCTACTGCGCGGACTCAAGACGTTTCCTCTGCGAGTTCAACGTCAGAATGAGTCGGCTCTCCAGATCGCCCGTTTTCTCGAAGGACACAAAGCAGTGAACCGCGTATACTATCCGTTCCTCGAGAGCCATCCTCACCATGATGTAGCTACGGCACAAATGGAAGGCGGAGGTGGAGTGGTTACGTTCGAGCTGAAGGGTACTCTGGAGAGTTCGAAGAGATTTCTGGATGCGCTTGAACTCTGCTACATCGGCCCGTCTCTGGGTGGAGTGGAAACTCTCATCACCCATCCCGCACTGGTGTCCTATTACGACTATTCCCGAGAAGAGCGATACGAGCTGGGAATTACCGACACACTGTTTCGGCTTGCGGTCGGAATTGAGGATACAAATGATCTTATTTCGGATCTGGAACTGGGATTGTCGGCGATCTGAGGACCGACATTATGCGCGAAGCGCCGGATTGAGGATCTGGATTCGTAAAAATCGAGAACCCCGGGCCGGTAGGCCCGGGGCTCGCGCAAGTTTCGCAACCAACTCACGGCATTTTGCGTGAGTCGATTGTCGAAGTCGGCTTAATTAAGCAGCTTCGAGATCATCAGCGACTTCTGGAGCCATAGCTTCGGGTTGACGAATAGTCTCACGCTGCTCGACTTTTTTCGGAATATTGCGTAGTTTCCGTTCCATCCGGCTTATGCCTGTATCCAGCGCCTTTCCGAGATTTTCTCCTTTGGCATCGACATGGAATGACCGATGCCCCGCCTTCACGTGGAGTTTGAAGTGCTTCATATCTCCTTCTTCCTCAATAACAGCTTCAGCCTGTAGAATACGGTGATGAAACCGATCGAGATTTTCGACTTTTCTGGAAATCAGATCGCGCATCGACTGTGATACATCAATTTTCCTTGCCGTGATCATGCACTTCATCAGACAGCCTCCTTTATCGCACTCTCCCGACTTTATTGTCGGGAGAAGGCCAATGCCGGTTGAGTCGGCATACGAAAATAAAATCCGTATGTGAGAACCCATATCTGAATATAGTATGGGCAATTGTAATTCTACCACCTTCCGAATGCTCCGTCAACGGTGTTGCATCAAGGGGATTTCGGCACGCTGTGTTCAGCCTCGCGAAGAGTCCGTAATTTCAAGAGAACCGATTCTTCTGTAAGTTCGTCCCAGCCAAAGCATTGTGTCCACTAAAATGTCCGTGGCGTTTTCAATTCGAAATCCGGCACTGAAATCATGAGAGTCCGGAAGGCGATTGCACCAGATTGCCAGAACATCCATGTCGAGAATACTGTTTCCCGAGGGGGCCGGTTGGGGCAACATCACGCGTAATCGGTAAAAATCCCCAGCCTTGAACTGGCCGGTTCGATGCAAACGGCATCCGCTTGCCGACACATCCACGAGTTCCCCGACGTGACGGTTTGTGGTTGGATCTACGACCATTACCTTCTCCCCTATCTGCATCCGGGAATGATTTCGATTGTCCGTCGTTTCGAATCCGGGCCGCTGTGGACGGGACTCGAGCTTCTTTCGACCCGACATACGTTCTTCCCGACGATCACCATTCGGCATACCCAGGCTGCCACGATCGACACCGGGAGGAAGATGGATACCTGAAAAATTGGTCCCCTGGAAGTCACAGTCAAGGTATTCGGCGCCAAAGACCGCGCCTCTCAAATCGGCACCGGAAAAATCCGCCGCGCTGCATAAAGAATCGGTAATGACGGTTCCTCGAAGATCGGCGCCCGAAAAATTGGCGCTATTGAAGTACCCGAAGGACAGAACCGCGCCTCGTAGATCGCTGCCACAGAATCGAGTAGATATGCAGTTGGTCGAGGCGAAATTCACCCCACGAAGATCGCCACCGCTCAGGTCTGCATGTTCGAATTTCGCGCCGGACAGATGAAAACCACGGAGATCCATGCCACGCAGATCGTGCTGAGAGAGATTGAAATTCGAAAGATCCCGTGAGCGTAATCGCTCTTCCTGTACTCCCAGCTCAAAAAGCCTCTGATGCGTCGATTGATCCATATATTCTCCCGTTACACATTATTCATTCCCGGCAAATCCGGATCATTGAAAATCAGTTTTAAACAAGGAACAGAAAATGGTTTTCCGGCATCTGGAGTACCATGCAGGGAAAAAGCCGTACCTGCTCTTGCTGCCTGTTACACTGGCCGCTGAAAGACGAAAACGGGAACAAGCGGGCCATATTAGAGAAATTCAGTCCTCCTATCATTATGCAGCCCAAAACGCGCTGACGCAAGTATGATTCCGCGAATGGATTCTTCAATGGAGAGGTTGTATTTTATCTGGAACAGGTGAAAGCGACCAAAGGCTCGCGCAAAAATAACTTCACATTTTTCGCCGGCTCTTGTGGTTAGCGGAATCGGGAATCCATGAAAAAGAGAATCGCTATCCTTATTCTGCTCCCGCTGCTGGTGGGAGGCATCGCATTTGCGGCCGGCGCACTTCTATTCCCGGAGCGAAGCTACCGCACTGTTCGTCTCCTGGAAGTAGCTCAATACGACTCTTTGCTCATCAGTCTGGGATATCACGATCCTGCTGTCGTGACAATACTGGAGGTGTCGGATTTCACCTGCACATACTGTCGAAAAGTGCAGAAGGCGCTTGAGGCGACTGCCGATCGATACGGTGACAGTGTAAAGATCGTGTTTGCTCCGCTTCCGAGGGGCGATGCGCCGGATCGGCGTCTGCTTGCTTCTGCATACATTGCCGCCGTTCGACAGAACAGGGGCGCAGAAATGAAACGTCTGCTTTTCCGCGAGGCATCGGGTCTACCTCGGGCGAAACCCGAATCGGAGCCGGAGTTTCGAAAAAAAGCGGCGGAGGAAATCGCCTTTGCCGCAGCTCGGGAAATTGGGCTGGATACGGCACAGTTCGTGCGGGATCTGGAGTCCGAAGAAACCGGCGGGATACTCGACGGTATAAAAGCGGAAGCCGAACGGCTCAACATCTCCTCAACGCCTACCTTTATCGTAAACGGATACATGGCACGGGGAGCACTCTCTTTTGAGGGATTTGAGCAGGTCGTTTCCGCGGTGTTGGAAAATAACGAGAAACGTGAAGGGAGCGGAGTGTGAAAGGTGTTTTCGTGCTACCTATTGCCGCGGCAGTACTGTTTTTCCAGAGCGGTTGCACCTGTGACTGCAACTACTGCTGTACGACGGAAGTGAAGGAGTACTGCAACCAACCCGAGTTCACCACTCAGTGGGACTGCAAAAACCGAGATGAGCCTGTTGCTCAGTGCGACTGGAAATGCCTCGATTAATGAAGGTAGAAATGCAGGGGAGAAGACTGCTTACCGCAATTATCCTGTACGCGCTCGCGCTGCTCGGGATCGGGTTTGGCGCATTCCACGCGGGCCGACAAACGTTCCGTCGCACCAATTATTCAGTTTTTCTTCCTTCGGATATCGTGGCCGAAACAGAAGGATACCCCTGGCGAGGTGGTTCGAATCCTCTTGCGGTTATGGTCGTCTATGGTGATTTTGAGTGTGAATACACTCGAAAAATGGACAGAATGGCGGATACACTGCTTGATCTCTATCCCGACGGCGAACTCCGGATAATTACCAAAATTCGTCCCCTCTCCTCAAAACCGTTTCGGCGCCTTCGGGCACGCGCGGGCTACGCTGCTCACCTGCAGGGAAAATTCTATGAAATGAGATCCGAACTCCAGAAAATCTCACTTCCGCAGGATGAGCGCGACCGGATATCGCGGCTCGAGGAACACATAATGTCCTGTGCAAAACGAGTCGGCCTTGACCTTGAAAAATTCTCGGTCGATCTACAGTCCTCAAAAGTGACCGAGCTGATCGAACAGACCATATCAGAAACTTCGGAGTACGGTATTCACGCCTGTCCCTCAGCCCTGTTCGAAGGCGTTGTGTACGAAGGGGCTCGGCCGGTTTCTTTCCTCATGCCAAAAATCGAAGCTTCGATTCAGTCGCATTTTGAGCAACCGGCCGACTGCCGCACATGCGACGATCAGTCCTAACTAGTGCCTGTACGAAAAGTCCCTAAAACGGGCGCTTCGACACTTCGGCGCAGCTCAGTGCATCGCAGGCTCAGCGTCCGTTTTAGGCTGAAATCGCCAGTTTGCTTCATCAAGTACGAGCGAAAGAAAGGTTTTCGGACAGACACTAACTAGTGCCTGTACGAAAACCCCCGAAAATGGACACCGAGTCCCGATCTCTATCGGGAAGATGAACCGGCTAATTCGACGCTGAAACGGGCATTTTCCCGATATGCTATCGGGACTCAATGTCCGTTTCAGGGAGTTTCCAGACAGACACTAACTAAGCTAATATGATATGATATCCGGAGAATATGAGAATAGCGCAGAGAGGTCCGGCCGGACGTCTCTGCGCCGGTCTACGTGCTATTCTAATCCATGACCAACTCGGGCTCGAGTTCCTTGATTGCCCGACAGTTGGTACGTCTGTCGGACTCCCTGTTCGAACGCTTCACCAGGAGCCGTTCCATCCGCTCGACCGCTTTGTCAAGTGCCTTACCCAGGTTCTCGGCACGCGCGTCGGCATGGAGCATTCCTCTTCCCGTATGAAGCCGAAGACCCAGTTCATTTACGGCACCCTCTTTATCGACAACAATCTCGCATGAGCGAACGCTGTCGTCCAAACGCTCAAACCCCTCCACCTTCCTGGCTATCACCTCTTTCATGCCGTCTGAAATACGATTTCGCCGAGTGGTAATCGCACATCTCATACGAGAGCCTCCTTTATGGCTGGGTGTCTCACTACAGTGATCCGTTACACGGATCTCTACAAAGGAATTCGTGCGGGATTGAAGAATTTGTATGTCCGGTCGTCGGAAAATACCTGCCTGCCAGTTCAGTTTTCGCAGCCCACTCCACTAGCCCAAGTTTCG
>CAYFVL010000257.1:0-8531 GCA_964346405.1 uncultured Fibrobacterota bacterium | reverse complement strand
CGGTGCCGGGCGCCGGGTTGCGGCGGGTGATCGGTTTGGGGATCTGACTCCCCGGGGTGATTCCTTCTATTCTCATGGCAACATTCTTTCTCTTCGGGCTGCTCCTGCCGCTTTGCTGCGAACCTCATTTCGGCACAGTCGGGGCCCCTTTCGGATCGGAAACCGCGGATAGCTGTGCCGACATATTTTGTTCTCTGCCGGCTTGATTATACAATACCGTCCGAAGATTGTGAACGGATTTCCTGAATAAGCCCTTGAGAAAATGGTACTTACGTCGCTTTCCGCCGGGGAGGTGGAAGAGAAGGATTCGCGTGTTGGTTTCACGCGAATCTGGGTTCGGCGCGGACGAAAAACGAACCGTTGGAATCGTTTTCCGGCGGTTGAGCGTGGCGTTTCGTTTATGCTTGTTACGAGCACGAGCCTGGCCCGACGTGGGCATACCGAATAAGACCCCCACCCGCAAGTTAGCCCAAGTCGGGCTGCGAATACCCGTCTCCCTCCAGTTGCTTAATCTGGTCACCGACCCTGTCCGACAACGCTTTTTTATACGACCGAAGCTTGCTTCTTAAGTCCTGATCCGATGTCGCCAGTATCTGTGCGGCGAGGAGACCGGCGTTTTTTGCCGCATTTACCGCGACTGTAGCAACCGGAATGCCGTTGGGCATTTGTACTATGGACAGCAGTGAATCCCATCCATCCAGAGAATTGCGTGACTTTACCGGCACGCCGACAACAGGCAGGCAGGTCAGCGAAGCGACCATTCCCGGAAGGTGCGCAGCCCCACCGGCGCCCGCAATAATCACTCTTAACCCCCGCTCTTCCGCACTTTGTGCGTAGGCAAACATTCGTTCGGGAGTTCGATGCGCCGAAACGACGCTCAATTCGTAAGAGACCTTTAATTCATTCAGTATTTCTCCGGCTTCCCGCATCACATCGAGATCGGACCGGCTGCCCATTATTATTCCGACTCTCACTTGACTCATGCTATTACCCTCACCTTTTCCTTTACCTCCGCCGCTATCTGTTTCGCCTTACGAATGTCGTCGTTGATGACCGTTATATGCCCCATTTTGCGGAATGGTCGCGTGCTCTTCTTGCCGTACCGGTGAATATGCACCCCCGGCAGCGCAAGGACCTCTTCGAGCCCCCGGTACCGAACCGGCCCTTCGGACCCTTCGGCGCCGACCAGATTCACCATAACCGCGGGACTGCGCATGTCCGGTGAGCCGAGGGGAAGATCGAGAATTGCACGAAGGTGCTGCTCGAACTGGGACGTGGTGTTCGCCTCGATTGTGTGGTGCCCACTGTTGTGCGGACGAGGCGCCAGCTCATTCACCAGGATTTCGGCGTCCGGGGTGACAAACATCTCGACGGCAAGAAGCCCCACCACTTTAATCTTTTGGGCAATTTCCCGTGCCGTCTGCTCGGCCCGGCGTCGCACGGAATCGTCCAGCTCGGCCGGTGCAAACAGAAAGTCCAGCATGTTTGCCTGAGAATGAAACACCATCTCGACTATAGGAAAGGTCTCCATGTGCCCTGAAACGTTTCGTGCCACAATCACCGAGATCTCTTTCGACACGGGAACCGATCGCTCGAGCACACTGGGGGCGTCAAAACCGGCTTCCAGATCGGATTCACTCGCGATTTTCATCACCCCTCTGCCGTCATAGCCCGATTGCCGAAGCTTCTGATAGGCGGGGAGAAAGGATGCATGACGCCGAAGCTCATCGGATGAATCCAGCAGCACGAATTCCGATGTCGGGATTCCGTTGTCTTTGAAAAACTGCTTCTGAATCCCCTTGTCCTGGATGATTTTGATTACGGCCGGTGACGGGTACACCAGGATTCCATCCTTTTCCAGTTGTGTGAGCGCCTCGAGATTCACATCTTCGTACTCGAGTGTCAGGATATCGACCCGCTTACCGAATTCGTAGACATCTTCGTATTTGCGGGCATCCCCCTGAAAAGAATGCTGACAGAATTTTCTGCAAGGCGCATCAGGGTCTTTGTCCATGACATACGGCGTGATCCCGAAATTCATACAGGGCTGTAACAGCATTCGTCCCAGTTGCCCTCCCTGGATTATTCCAAGTCGGATTTCTCCACGAAATACTCGGGATTGGGTATCGGCCGGTTCTTCGGCTCCCTGCCTGATTGGCATCCTCTGCTACCTCCTGCGGAATTATCACTTTCGATTCCTTGCGAGTCCCGGCGACAACTGCTTCGCCGCCGGGCTTCGCGAACAGGATAAATATAGAAAATCGGTGAGATGTTGCGGTGAACGGAAGATGATTCACCTTTTATTCATTGCATCCCGAATCAGACTACTTTTCAGTCTGGAGTTCTAAAAAGGTCTTTCCGCCCCCTCGGGCGCCTTTTGGTGCTACCATGTAGATACCGCGAGGAAAACTTTTTTGGATACCGACGGCTGTTGGTACTATCCCCAGTCTCCGCCCGTTCACTCCGTACAGGAAGCGGGAGTCGGATCCAATCAGAAAGCGGTCTGTCCAATTATGTCGGGGAGTACGGTTGTATCGGGCCGTACTGAGATCCGTTCGGGAAGATTGAGGAAGACTGGTGCTTTTGGCATCATCACCGGAGATGCTCTCTTTGGCGATGACAACACGGTCAATGAAAAAGTTCTTCGATCGACCGGCAATCTGCAACTCGTGAACGCCGGCATCGAGTTGGTACACCGGATCCGAGAAACTGTGATGACTGCACTCGAGCCGTATCTTCCACGTCCAGACGTAACTCGATCCCAGACGGACAAACTTTTTCAGCGTTCCCTCGCAACCGTCCTGCCCCAGCATCGCCAGATAACAGTCGTTTGCCTTGTCCCCCTCACCAGTTTCCAAGGGGGCTTCGAGACCGTGCATGTACAGGCGGTAGGTTCCCGGATTGGTTATGAGAATTTTGTACGACAGAATACTGTTTACCCCGCCGCTCTTTTCCTGATTTCCGGTAAACTGCAGACAACCGTCTCCCGTAAACCCGTCGACAAAGTCATGGACCGAATTGTCGGTGTGGAGAACCCACTTGTCGTAGTCCGAATCGGTATCCTCACACTCGATCACGACCATTCCGTCCTCCTCGATCCAGATCCCGGCATCGATCTCCGGCGCTATCCGTGGATCGTCCGAGGTATCCGAAGGGGTCGAGCTTGTCGAAACGTCGTATGTTTTCTCGTCTTTCCCGTCGTCGCCGGTGAGTATGAGAGTAATCTCCCCGGGACTGGATATGCCCGACGGAATCACAAACGACACCTCGGCACCGTCCCCAATCGCAATTTCCCCCTCGCCGTCACTATTGGCATCATAACTCCATGACATCCCGCTTCCGATTCCGGTTAACAGATACTCTTCCCCTTCCACCAGCGTGGTCTCGATCGGCCCCATGATTGTGACGGCGAACGCGGCAGATGCGCAGGTCACGGTAGATAAGCATTTTGAAACCACACTCAGTTTCATCGCATCCCCCCCCCGGGCTAAAGTTTAAAAATCAAGAATCCTCAATCAGTCCGATAGGACTTTTCGTTGTACTCCTTTTTCCATCTTGACAATCATGACGCCGTGAGGCATTCGGTCGAGTTTTCCGGATGTAAGGTTGATTTTTCTTCCGCGAACAGAATATGCCTGCCCTGAGTGGAGTTTGTTCAGGCCCGTTCGGGATGGCGTCATCAGCGTTGGATGAGTTGTTTGTTTTTTGGCCGTAACCGGTGTTTGGATTTCGAACACGGCATTGGATAAGTCCATTTCCGCGCTCGAAGACGACTCGTATTTTTCAACGCGGATCAGGCAGTCTTGCGAATTCAAGTGTCCCGGTATTTTCCACGAAAACGATCCCCATTCCGGAGAGTCGACCGACACCGAAGACGATCCGTTTATTCTTGCCCAGTCGATACCGCGGTTTACGGTGTAGAGGATGTCTACATCGGTGATAATGGAGGTGTCGGCTATCCATTCGATGGTGACTGTTTCGCCTGAGGTAAAGGCTTCGCCGCCATTCGGTGAGGTAACGGTGATCAGGGGGATGCCTACATCAAACCGCCGTTCGACCGAACCGTTTTCACCCTCGAGAAACAGCGTGATCGTCCGTGGCCCGATTATGCCGTCGGGCATCACGAACTCAACCGTTCCGCCTTCACCGATTTTGATTTTACCCTTTTTGTCACTGTTTGCATCGTAATACCAGACCAGGTTTTCCCCTTCGGCTTTGAGTGAGTACCTCAGCGTCTCTCTCAGAAGCGAACCTTCCTGGGGAGAAAGCATGCGAGTCTGCGGCGCGGTGCCGAATGGGGACACTGTGCAGGTGACGGTAATGTCCTTCGAAGTCAGATCGGGGCCGGACACTATAACGGTACCAGTATATTCCCCGGCAGACAACCCCGCCTGAGAGAGCTTGACAGTAACGGTTTGAGAATTGCCCGAGCCTGACACCGATGCCGAAAGCCAGTCGACATCTGGAGAGGCGCTCAGGTCCGGAAGTGTTCCGTCACCGGCGTTTTGCACTTCGATATAGGTTGTACCATAGGGGATGATATACCCTTCCGTGGGGGAAATGGTAATGTTGTTCCGGACGAGCGAGATTTCGGGAAATTGGGGATTGTTGCCGACCGGTTTGAAACGGATTTCATACCATCTGGCATAGGCGCCATGATCGAGCGTATCTCCGTCACACGTATAGGTAGACTGTCCCCATATGTCAATTCTGGCGCCGTTGGTGATTGTGTGGGTTCCCAGGTTGATGGTTTCGGGCTCAGTGTTTTTTGAGCAGTCGCATGATCCGCCGGGACAGGGATATTCTCCGCTATCCAGGACGGTCTCTCCCGCGGAAACGCGATACAGAGGATTTCCGTCTTCTTCGGCAACTATCCCCAAGATCACCTCGTAGGAGCCGCTGTTTCCGGGGAATGCATCGAACCACATCGATCCGGATTCGATTACGTGATTCCCGACTATTCCCCAGGTGTTTTTGCCGGCATCGTAACGTTTTCGCCAGATATCGTCTTTGCCGTCGTTGTTGTCGGCCTCGAGTACGACATCAGCGGCGTTGAGGCAGCAAGCACTTAAAACAAAAGCCAATAATGTTTTCCATCCCATCTACCCCCCCCCTCCTTTCCTGTCTTGGTCTTACACATAAGATAAAGTTTCACTCGGGTTGATGCGTTACATTTTTTACTAATATCCGGAAAAATATATTTACCGATAACCCTAACACTATGTTTTTAAACGATATAACGATTCAGTTTTTTTACACGACTCGTACGTGGCTGGACCCGCAATCCAGGTGGATCGTGCATAGAACCATGATATGTGTTATATTGTCCAAGAGTGTGTCATCGGGGATGACGGGTTGGATTCGGACGGAGCGACAAACTGTATGCTTAATATCAGGGACTACCTGGACTATCGAACCTTTCTTCGTGACCGCTATCATGAAAAGCACCGTGAAGACAAGTCGCTCAACTATGTACAATTGGCAAAAGCAGCCGGTCTCAAGTCCGCGGGCCATATTACTTTCATATTTAACGGCAGCCGCAATGTCTCGCCAACTTCTCTTGAAGGAATAGCCCGGGCCCTTTCGGTCAACGGCGCCGACAGGGAATATCTTCGGCGGCTGGTTGCGTTCAATCATGCCCGGAGCCATGAAGAAAAGCAGAAGCATTTCGAAAAACTCGTGTCCATGAACCGATTGGGCGGAAAGATTGTCGATCCCGCGGAATACAAATACTTCTCCCGCTGGTACAATCCTGTAATCAGAGAACTGATTGCGTTTATACCGGTCGATGAAGGAACTATCCCGAGGCTTGGACAGCTTGTGCGTCCAAAACTTCTCACACCGGAAGTGCGCTCCTCGATTGCCCTTTTGGAAAAGTTGAAACTCATACACAAAGACGAGAACGGCCGGTATCATCGGGTGGATCGGGTTCTCTCTACGGGTGAGGTTACCCGTCCGTTGCTGATTCGTACGTACCAGCGCGAAACCGCGGATCTTGCCAAAGAAGCTCTGGAGACGTGTGCTCCGGAGGAACGCGATATATCAACTGTAACCTTGAGCATTTCGGCCGATCGCTTTGACCAGGTGCGAGGGAAAATAAAGAAGCTCCGAGAAGAACTCATCCGAATGGCGGTTGAGGAAGAAAACGCCGATCGTGTGTTTCAGTGCAATTTCCAGATCTTTCCCGTAACTCATGATCCCAAAAAGCTGGACGAGTAGAATATGCGTGAACTCATGCGCTCGATGCGCCGATATCGATTCTGGTCAGTATTTCTGGTCGGAGTGTTAGTACTGCATTGCGGCGAGCCTGCTCCTACTGCCGGTAACGGAGGGGCGACGGAAACAACCAATGCACGGACTGTCGCCGGTACGGTATACACCAGAGACAACGAACCGGCGGCACATGCCCTGATTCGAGTCCGTGCCGACGCCTATCTGCCGGGAAGAGAGAAGGTTCATTCGACCGATATCCGCACGGATTCCAATGGTGGTTTTTCATTCGAGGCGCCCGGAGATACAGCCCTCATTCTGGAAGTGATATCATCCGGAGGACTGACACGATTGCTCAATGGCCCGGTAGACGGCGCGGACTATCTCTGGTTCGATACGGTTGTCGTTGAACCGGTATCGTCGGTAAAGGGCTCATTGCAGGGGGGCGGAAATCTTGACGATCTGATATTTGGTATTGCAGGTACCGAGAGAACGGCCGAACTGTTGTCCGATGGCAGTTTTGTTATTGACTCGGTTCCCGTAGGGATCGTCAATCTGGCCGCCTACCGGAAATCCGTCGACAGATTCATACCGGTGCTGTGTTCACTGCCAGTCACTCCAGCCGGCTCTTTCGAGCTTGGTTCGGTTCGGTTTCCCGAACTCGATTCGGGGCTCATGGCACTGTGGGGTTTTGATGAAGAGAGTGGGGACACTGCGCGGGACGCTTCGGGTAACGGGAGGCACCTCGATGTTTTCGAGGCTCGACGAGAGAAGGGGGTATCGGGGAATTGTCTCTATTTCGACGGCGTAAATGATACGGTGGCTATGCGGGATACAATGGCTGCGTCTCCCGAGGGTACGATCATGCTCTGGATGAAACCCGATGTCCTGAGTCACCCTGAATCGGAGCCGAACGACAGAATCCGGGTGATTTACGGAAACAGCAGCTTTGAGGTAACCATCGACGACAGCCTTTTATGTAATGAAATGCTCGCCCGGAACAATAGCATTCTCAAAAGTGTCTCCAGATTATCAACCGACCGGTGGTATCAGGTGGTATGTACCTGGAATAGAGAAACTTCCGAGAGCGCAATCTATCTGGATGGACATGTAGATGCTCAGGGAGCGAGTGCTACGGTAAATCCTCAAGCCGTTCGTGTCGTTTTTGGAAAACGTTCGCCCGGATACCCTATGTACCGCGGGAAACTGGACGAGGTCCGTATCTACGATCGCGTTCTTACCCGGGAAGAAATCCGGACAGCGTTCCTGATGATAAATGACAACTGAGATCCGCTATGCTTCGCAAGTTAACTGAAAAAGATCGTGAAAGGGTAATGGAATTCATTTTGCCGGAGCCTTCGTTCAATGCCTTCATTATGGGGGATGTCGAAAACTTCGGGTTCGATTTGGGTTTTCAGGAGATATGGTCGGATCAGAATTCCGAGGGGCAGATTAGCACTCTCATGCTTCGGTTTTACACGAATAACGTAGTATATACAAAGAACAAAGAGACTCTGAACGGGAAAGCGGTTTCATCTTTTCTCAAACGGATTCCCGGCAAATGGGCTCTGTCCGGCAAAGAATGGGTCGTTGACGAGCTGAGTAACGGAGTCGCATTCGACCGCATCGATCGACAATATCTTGCCGAACTTACCAGCGATGAGTTCCTCGAACCGATCCCATCCGTCTCGGTAGAGCGGGCAAACGAAGATCAGTTTCAGCAGGTTTTGTCGCTGCATCGAAGGATTGAAGAGTTCTCCCGGTTTGGTGAGAATGCCGACGCAATCGAATATAACCAGAAGAGCGGTACCGGACGAACGATTGTCGTCGAAATAGACAACCGTGTGGTATCCTGTGCTTCCTCGGCGGCGGAAAGCAGCCAAACGGCGGTCATTATCGGAGTCGCAACCGCTCATGAGTATCGCGGATGGGGCTATGCCACGGCTTGTGTGGCCGGGCTCTGTAAAGAATTGCTGAGAGAGGGAAAGACCGTATGCCTTTTCTACGATAATCCCGCGGCTGACCGCATTTACAAACGCCTTGGTTTTCGGGATATCGGCAGGTGGAGCATGGCGCAGTTCGAGGTTAAATACCCCTGGTGACCGGAAGTGTCGTTCCAGGAGGTGGGCCGGCAAGTGAATGTCCACCCCTGGATCCTGCCCCGCTACTCGCGCTATACGTCAAAAGCTTTCTCGCCGTCGAGGGGAACCATAAGCTCTTTGGCGGAAGTTAATTTACGGCTTGATCCTTAATCCGACACAGTCGGCTCACGGCATTCTGCGCAAGCCGGCGCGCGATTCATTGTAGAAAAATGCTCAAGG
>CAYFVL010000256.1:0-8575 GCA_964346405.1 uncultured Fibrobacterota bacterium | reverse complement strand
CTTCGACACCGCTCAGTGCAGCGCAACACAACGCTCCGCTCGGGACATCGCCTCGGTTCCGCTCACTTCGACACCGCTCACTTCGACACCGCTCAGTGCAGCGCAGTGTAGCGCGGTGCAGCGCGGTACGGCGGTTCTCGACTGCGAAACCTGGGCTAGTTAGTCGGGACGGTTTCCTCCGTTTCTCGCGATTTCAATAAGTATTCCTCCCTATTAAAGCCGGTTTCGAGCACCGGCTCCATGCCCAATTCCCGGATATTGTGTTATCCAGGCTCACTTCGTCGTGGTTTCGATAATTCAAGCGTGCCGGGATGGCAAAAGGCATTCCTCGGTTTTCACAATCGGGAAACCTTCCGGGTATTGTGGTCTCCGTGGTTGAAGCGTGGTGCAGGCTATGGGACTCAGTCCGGTCGATCTGAAGCGTTTGGCACGTGTTTTGTTATGATACAGTATTTCTTTCCCTCGAGAATTGCCATTCGTGGGAGATACGTCGGCCAGGCGATCGACTCCCGAATGAATGGCCGGAAAAACGGAGACTGCGATATGGAATACATTCGTCTGGGCCGAACGGGGCTGAAAGTCAGCCGCCTCTGTCTGGGAACGATGAATTTCGGAGCAACGGCGTCTGAAAAAGACTGTCACGACATCATGAACGAGGCTTTGGACAGTGGAATCAATTTCTTCGATACGGCGAATGTGTATGGGGGAAAAGGAAAAGAAGGACTTACTGAACAGATAATCGGCAGGTGGTTGGTCGGCGACGCATCCCGTCGTGATCAAATAGTTCTTGCGACAAAAGTGTATGGAAGAATGGGCGCCGGGCCGAATGATCGAGGGCTTTCCGCGTATCACATAAAAAGGGCCTGTGAGGATAGTCTTCGTCGCCTGCGTACCGACCATATTGATCTTTATCAATTCCACCATATTGATCGGGAAATCGGATGGGATGAAGTCTGGATGGCCGCGGAACAGCTCGTCCGCGAAGGCAAGGTTATCTATTTCGGCAGCAGTAATTTCGCCGGATGGCACATTGCCCGGGCGCAGGGAATCGCACAACACAGGAATTTCATGGGACTAGTATCCGAGCAGAGCTTATACAACCTCTCTCAGAGAACGGTGGAACTCGAGGTTCTTCCTGCTTGTCGGGAGTACGGACTGGGGTTCATCGCGTGGAGCCCGCTGGCCGGCGGATTGCTTGCGGGAATTGGAACGGGGGCGAAGGGTACCAGACGCTCACGACCAAAGGTTCGTGAGGCGGCGACGGACATGGCGTCGCAACTCGATTCGTACCATATGCTTTGTGAGGAACTGGGAGAACCGCCCGCCCGGGTCGCGCTTGCCTGGTTGTACCGCAATGAGTTGGTAACCTGTCCCATTCAGGGACCACGCACTGTAGAGCAGTTGCGTGATGCCCGCAAGGCACTGTACTTGGAGTTGTCGCCAAAAACGCTGGGGGCATTGGATTTGATCTGGCCCGGACCCGGAAATGAAGCACCGGAAGCCTACGCATGGTAATTATTGACTTCTGACAAGGAGAGCGTTCATGAATCAGACACTGAGTATTCACAAGAAAACGGTAGAATTGAGCAAGCAGGTTCTTCGTATGACGACCGAAGCAGGTTCGGGCCATGCATCGTCGGGTTTGTCGCTTGCCCATATCGTGTCGGTACTGATGTACAAAGTTATGCGCCACGATCCGCGCAATCCCTGGAATCTTCGGAATGACCGTTTGGTTCTAAGCGAAGGACATGCAGTCCCAATCGTGTACGCGGCTTATGCCGATCTCGGCGGCGCATGCGGCAGTAGTCCGGACAAAGCTCAGTTTCTTCACCTCGCGGATCTGGGGGGATTGCGCCACGTTGAGTCGTGCCTTGACGGACATCCTAATCCATCGGCCGGGTTCCCGTTTTTTGACACGGCCACCGGATCATTGGGACAGGGTTTGTCACACGGGTGCGGACTTGCACTTGCTGCACGGCGAAAAAATATTCAAAAACGGATCTATGTCATTGTCGGAGACGGGGAATCGCGTGAAGGTCAAGTCTGGGAGGCAACCGATTTTCTGGTGGAAAATAACCTGCATGAGGTGGTCCCGATTTTTAACTGTAACGGTTTGGGGCAAAGTGAGGCGGTTTCCGGACAGCAGAACGAGAAGCGGTTGAGTGCGAAGCTTTCCGCGTTTGGGTTTACGGTGATTCGTATTGACGGCCACGATCCCGATCAGATTGAAAATGCACTAAGAACCGCCTCGGAAGCTCAGCGTCCTCACGCGATTGTTGCCAAGACGGTCAAGGGATGGGTGGTGCGTGAGTTTCAGAGAAAAAACTACCATGGCAAAACTCTAAAAGAGAGCATGCTGCCGGAAGCCATGAGTGACCTCGAATCGGTGTTGGTTCGGTTTGGGGCGAGCGATGCGGACGATACCGGACTCAAACCCCCTTCACCTGAAGAAAGTGTACCGGCCGAAGACAAAACCATCGGCAGATTGGGCGCACCCGATTTCGCGTCTCTGCTCAAAGGGGATCCGCACCAGGAAGATGCTCTGAAAAGAGTGATGAGTACCAGGCGTGCTTACGGACTGGCTCTTCGGGAATTGGGGAGAGTTGACCCGAGAATCGTTGCCCTCGATGGAGACGTGAAAAATTCTACCTACTCACAGTACTTTGCGGATGCATATCCGGATCGCTTTTTCGAGGCTCGCATTGCCGAACAGAACATGATATCGGCGGCGGTGGGGCTTGCCGCGGGCGGATCTATACCATTTGTGTCCAGCTTCGGCAAATTTCTGGTACGGGCATATGACCAGATTGAGATGGGGCTCATTGCGCAGGCCCCTGTAAAGATCTGCGGCTCACACTCCGGGGCGAGTATCGGGGCCGACGGTCCCAGTCAGATGGGGCTTACCGACGTGGCCTTTTTTTCCGCCCTTGCAAATGTTCATCGTCGTGACGGAACACCGGGGGTGGCGTTTTTCAATCCGTCGTGTGCGGTAGCCGCATACAAATGCGTCCAGAAAATGGTAGATCACCCGGGTGCGGCATATCTTCGAACAATCCGGTCGGACCTTCCAATGCTGTATTCGCCCGATGAAGAATTTGAGCTTGGCGTTTCTAAAACTGTGCTTCCAGGAAAGGACTTCATGTTTGTCGGTGCTGGGTACATGGTTCACGTCTGCATAAGGGCGGCCGAACTTCTGGCGGAGGATGGAATTACCGCCGGAGTAATCGACTGCTGGTCACTACCGCTTCGTCGGGAGAGCATTCCGTTCGAGTCGACACGGCTGTTTGTTACCGTGGAAGACAATTACGGGAATGGAACAGGTTCAGCGATTGCCGCGGCGGCCGCGGAGCGTACCGACGGCCATAACGTTGTTAAACAGATCTATGTCGACAGAATACCACGCTCGGGCATTAGCCCCGAAGAGGCTCTCCGGTTTGTCGGACTTTCGCCCGAGCGTATCGCGACAGTTGCCAAAGAAAATCTACAATCAATGTAAACCAGGGGGAAATATGAGACCACAGAAAGCCATGAAAACAATAGCATTCTCCAGTGCAGTACTGTTGATATTGTCCGGTACAAACGCACAACCCATGATCCGGGACAACGCCCGGGCGATGCCCTATTTTGCAGTCGGGTTCAATTATTTGCCGGAGATGACGGATTTTACCGACGAATTTCCCGCGAACGTGTCAAACGATTTCAGCGAGTTTGCTCCCTCATTCGGATTGGGACACACGATCTCATCTCGGTGGATCGTGATTGAGAAGGAATTCGGACTGATTCCCTGGAAAGACAGTGAAGATGACTCGCTGGAGAGCGAATACAGGATGGGATACGCCCGCGGCGCCATAGGCCTGAACATTCTGCCTCCCGACCGGCTCGTAAAGTTTTATCCGGCCGTTGGGGTTGGCGTTCGCGTATCTCACCTATCCGTCCACAGGGGAGAGGCAAATTTCAAGGATGTTCTCACACCGGCCCAGCCGCTTGGTGTCGACCTGTGGAAGGCATCTTTCATCGTGGATGGTGGGCTGATGGTAGGACTTTCCGTGCCGTCGAAAAAATACACCGATAAACGCAAAGTCCTCGGGGTGAAAGTCGGGGTGACGTATAATCCGTTCGATAATGATTTCTTCAGCAAAGAGGGAGTCGAAATAATTGATTCCCCCGAAACGCCTCGTTTGCGAGTGTATGCAAATGCAGTTTTGGGAATCGATCGGCCGGCACGGGGTATGAGAAGACACAGAATGCCGTGAGTTGATTGCGAAACTTGGGTTAATGAGAAGGAGATACTGTATGGCTCAAATAGCAGAAAAGCATTGCAAACCATGTGAAGAGGGGACCAGGCCGTTGGATGTCGATCAGGAAGAGATGATGTTGGCCGAAGTTCCGGCATGGGAAATCAATCGGACCGGAGTACATACTCTGCGTCGCATGTATACGTTCGATGGGTTTCGTGACGCGATATCCTTCGTAAATAGAATCGCCGATGTGGCCGAACAGGAAAACCATCATCCGGACATTTGCATATCCTATAAAGAAGTGCCGGTTGAGCTGTATACGCACAAAATCAAAGGGCTTTCGGAAAACGATTTTATAATGGCTGCAAAGATTGATGAAGTCGCGGGTAAACGCGAAAAACCCGTATAAATATGAAAGTAGATCGACCTGTACCGATGTCTATGTCGAACATTGTCGAGGCATCGGCACAGGCTGAACAACGGCGCCTTCAATATGGCTGCATTCGTTGTAACGGCAATGATGAGCCCACGAAGCATGCCGGAATTAGTGGCCTGATCGCCGGGAGTCCTCTTCATTGATTGCGATACTTTCCTTTCTTCTTATTCTTGCCCTTTCCATTCTCGTAACCCGAATTGCTACGATCGCGCTGTCTCACACCGGTCTGTCCAGGGAGTCGGTTCGATTTCAGGCGCGATCTGCTTTTACCGGAGTCGGAGTAGAGTCGGAGAAGCGAACATAGTCCACCGGAAGCATCGGGGTCTCCGGAGAATTGACGGATATGATACAACAGATCAAAACCCGAATGGCCCGCTTACGGAGGCTCTTCAGTCGCACGGAGTGGTTGATTCGAATTCTGTCACTCGGGCATGCGCGAAAAGACCGGGAAGAGCGTCGTGGGCTGATTTTGCTGCAGATCGACGGGCTGGCATACCGTCAGTTTCTTCGAGCGCTGGAAAACGGGCGTTTGCCATTCCTGCAACGCCTTATCAATTCCGAAGACTACCATATACATTCATTTTATTCCGGGCTGCCTTCGAGTACTCCGGGAGTGCAGGGAGAGCTGCTGTATGGGCGCATTTGCGCGGTCCCGTCTTTTGGTTTTCGCGACACCGATACCGGAAAAATGACCTCTATGTTCGACGTTAAGACTGCCGTAAAAATCGAGCGCGAGCTGGAGAAGGACGGTGAACCGTTGCTTGAAGAGGGGAGTGCGTATGCATTTGTGTATACCGGTGGCGCCGAACGGTCGGCCTTCTGTCTCAGCCGTATCGGGCCCGGCCCGATGAGCCTTTTCACAAAACCGCTGGGAGTTGCTCTGACGGCAATGCTATACGCTTCAAGATTTTTGAATGTAGCAGTACTCGTTGTCGTTGAGATCATTCTCTCCATAGTGGACTTCTTCCGGGGAATCGCGGGACGAAACAACCTGAAGAAAGAACTGAAGTTTATCAGTGCCAGAGTCGGTATCTGCATTCTTCTCAGAGAGTTGGTTACTCTTTCCGTGCTGGTCGATGCGGCACGGGGACAGAAGATAATTGCCGCGAATTTTCTGGGGTATGATGAACAGTCGCATCGACGGGGGCCGGAATCGAAATTCGCACACTGGTCTTTGAAAGGCATCGACGACTGCATAAAGAGAATTTGGGATGCGGCACACCGGTCGACCCATCGCGACTACGACATCTGGATATACTCGGATCATGGGCAAGAAAAAGTAATTCCGTACAATAGACTAAAAGGAGAAGATTTCGAAGATACAGTCCACCGGATCGCCGACAAAGTGGGGGTTGGGAAAGCTTATTCAATCGGTACCGATACGTCTGTTCAGCGAAAGCGGGCAATGCTTCTCGGACTCTCCGATCGAATGAAGAAATTTTTCGGGGTTGCCGGGAACAAGGGCGATATCGATTTTACCGGGGTTGGTCCGGTGTATCACATATTTTTCGAAGAGCCTTTGCAGCGTGGGCAGAAGGAGCAGATGGCTAAAGCCCTGGTTGAGAAGGGAGGCGTTCCGATTGTCATGTTTCCCGATAAAGGAATGCGGGCGATAGCTCATACCCCGCGGGGAAGGTTTCGACTTCCCACGGACGCGGCCCGGGTAGTTGGCTTCGAGCATCCTTTCCTGCCCGAGATCGGATATGATCTCGCGAGTTTGGTAAACCATCCGGGGGCGGGTGAATTGGTTGTATCCGGATGGGATGCGTGGGGGGCCCCGATGAGTTTTCCGATCGAAAATGGTGCTCACGCGGGGCCTGGATACAACGAAACGCATGGTTTTGCTCTGCTCCCCGGCGATGCACCGCTTGCGCCCAATTCAAATGGCTATATTCGTCCCGGAGAATTGCGCGAGGCGGTTTTGCGCTTTCAAGGACGTTCATCTCATGTGGCTTTGTCCAGATCTCGAAACACGCGTTCCTCGCGTGTGCTGCGGGTCATGACATATAATATCCATAGTTGTATCGGAATGGACGGAAGATGTTTTCCGGAACGCATATCGCGTATTATTCTGCGATACGACCCGGATATCGTGGCGCTTCAGGAAATAGACTCGGGCAAGGAAAGGAGCGGGTTGCATGATCAGGCGAAGCTGATCGCTCATGAACTGGATATGATGTATCATTTTAATCCCTCGTTTATCGTTCGGGAGGGTGAATACGGCAACGCGGTTCTCAGTCGATTGCCCATGCATGTCGTGAAAGCCGGCCTTCTTCCCGGATTTCAGGGGCGGGAGCCCCGAGCCGCACTGTGGGTGGAGATTGACTGGAAGGATGCACCGGTTCAGTTGATAGCTACACACCTTAGCCTTTTCGCCAGGGAACGCGCTATTCAGGCTCGAGCCCTTGTCGGACCCGAATGGATGGGCAACAAACGATGTGCTCGTCGCGCTTTCTTATGCGGCGACTTCAATTCTGTTCCTAATACCGCTCCATATCGCATTATCTCTCGTCACCTGCAGGATACGTCAGTCGTGGCCCCGCATGGCAAAAATAACGCACGAACTTTCATGGGAGTCGCGCGCCTGGATTATGTTTTTGCCTCCCGGGATGTTCGAGTACAAAAGGTACAGGTCTCACGAACCCGTCGATCAAGATTGGCTTCAGACCATTCACCGCTGGTAGTCGATCTCGAATTGAGGTAATCAATGAAAATGCCGGAATTTATCAATCGTGTTGTGGAAGTATTGAAATACTTCTGGAGCATATCATTCCGAACCGTTCGTCGGATGACAAACAATTGTGGAATCGAAGCCGCGGCGTCGATCGCCTTTTTCACCTTATTCAGTCTGTTTCCGCTGCTGGTACTCTTTGTAGCCGGCGCGAGTTTTCTTCTGGAATCCGAAGGAGCACAGGACCAGGTACTCCAAATTGTGTTGAACTACATGCCGGCCGCGTCTCGAACACTGATTCGCGAGAATATAGATCAGGTGCTCGAAGCACGAGGATCAATGGGGGTTGTGGGTGTGGTCGGGCTTCTGTGGTCGGCCACGGGGGTGTTCAACGGTCTAATGAGAAATCTGAGCAGGGCTTGGCCGAATGCGGGAACCCGGAATGTTCTCAAGCGTCGAGCCGGGGCGATAGTCGTGGTTTTAAGCCTCTTTATCCTTCTGATCGTTCTCTTGCTGATCCAGGCCACATTAACCTTTATCGCAGGTCGGGAGACCATTTTCGGCGTACCCGTTCTTCTGCCAGGCCTGATAAAAATTGCTTCACGAGTCAGCGTTTATGTCTTTACTTTCGGGATATTCTTGTTGATGTACCGCTTTGTGCCGGACACGTTGGTTCGCTGGCGCGAAGCGGCTGCCGCCGCTCTTCTTGCTTTCATCGGTTCAGAGATATTGACCACCGGCTTTGGGATGTATATCGATAGCGGCGCGGCGCGGTACAATATCGTATATGGATCGATTGGAACGCTTGTGTCATTCATGTTCTGGCTTTTCGGTATGGGTTTCATTATCCTGCTGGGTGGCTACGTCAGTGCGGCCTATGCCTTGAATACGCGTCTGAAAGATAGTAGCGATATCGGCGAGTAGGGTTCTGAAGAGGAGAACTTTTTTCGGATTGGAGAAAGTGATGAGAACAAAAGTCGATCAGACTAAGTGTAAAACTGTAGGTGAGTGTGTAAAGACATGTCCGGAAGTTTTCCATTTTGAACCCGGAAGCAAAAAAGCGGTTTCGAAAGTGAGTGTGGTGCCGAAGGGATTGGAAGAACGCGTGGCACTGGCGGCCGGGAGATGCCCGGAAGATGCAATCGTGATTTGGGATATTCAGTAGTCGTCACGAAATAACTAAAGCTCTAAGCCACCGGCTATGCCGGTGAGACCAGAAGAGGCTTTGCC
>CAYFVL010000255.1:0-8621 GCA_964346405.1 uncultured Fibrobacterota bacterium | reverse complement strand
CTTCGACAGGCTCAGCGTCCGTTTTAGGGACTTTTCGGACAAGCACTAACTAAGGCCGAATGCCGTGAGTTGGTTGCGAAACTTGGGCTAGCGGATAATAGTGGTAAGGAGCCGGTATGAGGCGTCGTCGGTCCTGGCTTCAACCAGATAGGCCCCAGCGGCCGGGACCGAGTTTAGCGGCAGAAGGTTCGGGCCGCGAACAGTCCACTTCTTCACCAGACGGCCCGTGGCAGCCTGGTAAACCGTGACCTTTGTGGTTGAGCCTGCCTCCGTCGAAACCCGAATGGCAGTGCCCGACGTGGTACTCACGGCGGCTATGGGATTGGTGTTAACCGGCGCGAGTCGTGTCTCGATTCGTCTCGACGAAGATGCGGTTCCGGGTTGCCTTCGCATGTCGAAACAGTATACTGCATCACGCCCCCTCATAAACAATCGTCCATCGGCGTATGCGTGGACGACCGGAACGACATAGCTGCTTGTCGGCATTGCCGGTGGTAGCCATGTTGCATCCATGCTCAATTCAAATTTTGATCCACTCGTATTGATCACATAGGTTTCGTCGTGGCCGTGGCAACAATCGTTTTCCGCCAACATGATATTATCGAGGATCTGCACTTGCTGGGATCCATGCCGACCTTCGATTTGTCCGAGTATTGTGCCCGTGGGAATGTGAATGGAGAAATAGTCATGTCCAAGGCCAACCAGAAGCGTATCGCCCCGAATCGCCGCCGCATTTCTATCGAAGAATCCGGGGAGTTCGGGTTTCTTCCACAGTTCCTCCGCGCCCTGCGGGGTTATCCGATATCCCGTCAAAACCCCATCACTTCTATCCCCGATAACTTCCTCTCCATCTTCCGCTACCAATCCGGTGTTGAGGACCATGTAGTTGGGGGAGACGGGAATGGTGGAATTATGTCCCGCTTTTTCGATATGCCACAAAATGTCGCCCGTGGCCGGATCGATACATCGGGTACCATTCTTGATGTGGGCGGCGATTATGTACTCCTTGTCGTTGTGGATCCAGCGGCTGGGCGTAGCATTTCCCCCCAACGAATTTGGAATGGTCCAGAGAAGAGAGCCGTTTTCAATATTGTATCCCGCGACATTTGCGTTATTGTCAATTCTTCCACCATCCGTGCCGACCACGAGCACATCGCCCGCTACAATCAGCGCACTGCTCATCGGTCTCGGAGATGCACTTGCAGTCCATATTAGGTCTCCGTTATCCGGATCGAGACAACGGATTCTTCCCGATGTTCCACATACGAAGAGTTTTCCGTCGGCAATTGCGGGAGTGTGGTTGTAAATAATACCTTTCGAGTATCTCCCGCCGCGGCCCGCGTCGTAGCCGGTTCCGACTATTTTTTTCCAGATCGTCTCGCCGGTTGCGGCATCCAGACACAAAACGTACTCATCGGCCGTTGCGGACCAGGTTTGAGTGGATTCGTCGTATCTGGATTTGTAGTAAAAGTGATAGACGCGTCCGTTATACGCAATCAGGCTGCTTCCACCGCCTTGCGGTTGGCAATCTGTAAGTAATGTGTCGCATCCCGGCTCCGGAGGATTCGGACCCTGCCTTCCCGGAGGAATTCGTTCGCTCTTCCAGCGACGGACCCAGTTGTAGGGTTTTGGTTCCAGGTCGAGAGTGCCGGGTGTGGAAAATCCACCGTTTGGCCCGCTATACATGGGCCACCAGGGCGAATCGTCAGAAAAGTCCATGGGAAGCAGCTCCGGAGCAGTACCGGTCAGCTCGGGACCCTCGATGCTGATATTGTCGAATGTCGCCGTAATGAATTCTTCGCCGTGAGATCCGTTTGCGGCATATATCCCGACATAGACCCGACCGTCGCTGGTTTCCAGAATGCGAAATGCTCCCAGATTCATCGGTTCCTCAAAAGGGGTCTGGGTAGCCCCGCAAGGATTATGTGTACTGGTCACCGGCGGGATGAGGTTCCATTCCGTTTCGGATTCTTTTCGTGCGTACAATTCATAAGTGTCCTTACCGTTTTCGATAATACGCTTCACCCTGAACCAGAGGTTTTCCGGTTCCGAGTATCCCGGGACAATGTTCTCGTACCCCATGCCGAGGCATCCCTGCCCGGTCCCGTGACACAATTTTTCGGAATAGGCCGTAGGCATGTCTTCCATCAATGAGGTCGGGGTGACTCGATTGAACCAGGTCAAACCTGTTCCGGAAGCGCCGGCCCAGTAGGTGTCCCACCTCAATGACAGAACGTTTTCACGAGTGCCAAGGATTCCTTTAACGATTATCCCAACCTGACTTATCCCCTCGGGAAACTGTGCTCCCTTCAGTCGTGCGGTGAAAGTGAACTCGCCGTCGAGCGGTGATGAAACGACCCGAGCCATAGCCGCACCGTCCCGACACCAGTACACTCCGTGTCCGTTGCCGGAAATTGTGTACTCGCCGTTCTCCCCATACGAACCGTCTACTGAAGGGTAACGTGTCCAGCGATATACTTCCGATTCCACCCCGAGCGTCATCGGCTCCATTTCAGGGTTGTTCAGGACGTTCCACTCGGCATGAAGTACCTGAGTAAACAGGAAAATTATCAGGGGAAATTGTACTGATTTTTGTCGAAATGCCTTTGCGTTCATGAGCTGTATTCCATTTGGAAGGGTGTTTTGGAGATTGACCGGTGTACCGATAAATAGTGCCTGTCCGGAAACTCCCGTTCATCGAGCGGTACTAAAAAATCAGCCGGATCCAGTCTAAATCCAATATAAAGACTTGAAATGAACGTGGAAGAGTTTTCTCGGATCAATCATGAATCTTTGGTTACTTTGTTACACGCCGGGTCTACGAATGAAAAAAAGAGTGTCCAACGTGTGGTGAGCCCGTAGATATCCGGTTCGACTAAATAAGGAGTCGTCACGTAGAAAAAATCTCCAGAAATCGCGAAGATATCAGGCCGGATCTTCAGAAACCTGGTATTGAGCCGGAGGAGGTTTTATGGGATCGAAAAAGGATGTGCGAGAGCCGGCAGAAAGACATATCTTATTTTAATAGGCTTGTTCGGGAGCTAACTAACATTCAGAAGAAGTCATTTTTCGTCCCGCTCTGCTGAACGAGGAAATAGAGAGAGACGGAATTCCGGACAGGCGCAATAATCCGCCCCTTGCGGAGAATGCCATAAGTTGGTTGTGAAACCCGGGTTAAAATGAATCACTGGTAAAATGGAGGGAAAATGCTAATGGGACGAATCCTTGTTTTCTGGATGCCCCTGGTACTTGTTTTCGTGGGTTACGCGGTTGATGTTCCTCTTAATGGAGTGTATGAGCATCCAGTTTCGCACACTAGTGGAGCTTACGAGAATCCCTGGATTGTAGAAATGCCGGTAACTTTAACCTCGCCGTCGGGAACGGTTTATAGCATCGGAGGATTTTTCTACGAAGAGGATACCTGGATGTTTCGGTTTGCCCCGAAAGAGGTCGGTGAATGGACGTTCAGTCTGGCCATAGATGGTACCGAGGAAACCGGAACTTTTACGTGTGTGGGGTCGGAGAACCCTGAATTTTTACGGCTCAGTCCTTACAATCCCCGCCGGTTCACATATAATTCCGGAGCCCCGTTCTATGTATTGGGAGTTCAGGACTGTCTGGAACAGGATGAGTACGACAACAACGGAATCGATAAAAATAACTGGAGCGTTAATGGTCGAAAGGACCTCACGTTTTCGGAGTACCTCGATGTCATGCGGAGCGCGGGATTCAACCTCTGGCGCCTGAATGCGAATAACTGCGCATTTCATCTGAATGAGAAACTGCATAAAGACAAGATCCCATACCGCGAGGAAAACGGCAAAATCTTCGACCAGTATGCAAAAATGCTCAAGGAAAAGGGCTTTGCCGTCTACCTCTGCATTTTCGGCATGAGCTTTCCATGGCAGAAAGATAGCGTGCAGGCGCCCGAAAACATGGAAAAACTAAGGAATTTCCTCTCATTTGTGGTGAACAGGTACGGGGCGTACACAGATATTTGGGAGCTTGGGAATGAAGTAAGGTCCAAGACGTATCAGGATACACTCTTGCAAATCATGGCCGAGCATATCAGGACTGTCGATCCACACGCAAAGCCGATAAGTACCAGTTATGCCCGAGCGGAACTCGAGTATATCGATATCGCATCCCCCCACGGGTATATAAATACCACCCCCGATAAGTTCGACAGGTGGCCTCGTGGCCGGCTGGAGGAATACGGAGAGTACAACAAGCCGATCGTTTACGGCGAATTGGGCAATTCGGGAACATGTCCCTATGACACAATGCCCGATTTTCCACATGCCGCGCATGAGGATCGCTGGCGGGTAACACTGTGGACCATGTTCTTCAGTGAGGTTATCCCAATTTTCTGGCACACCGAAAGCCGGAAGTATTGCGGACCCGGACCCAAGAATTTTCATCTGGATACCATATCAATGAAGTACTTACAGATTCTCACCGGATGGCAGAAAGGATTCGATCCCGGCGCCCAAGTGGTTCCCGACCTGATCGAGACCTCCAGTTCAGACGTGCGGGGCTACGCGTTATCCGGCGAACGGAATTATGCGGTTTACCTCTACGATTGGGCGGGATATGCATCGACTCGATCCGGTTTGTCAATCACGATAAACCCTTCCGATGTCGGCACGGGCGACTGGATGGATCCGAAAACCGGCGATGTGTTGAGTTCGATCGTTGTCGAAACGGAAGGCCCGCAGAGCATTTCGGTACCTGATTTCAAGGCTGATGCCGTGCTGAAAATGACACTTGGAAGTACATCGGAGAGAAACCGCGGTATTCACGGTCCCGGAATTCCTCACTCGCGGCAACGAATCACTCCGAAAGCGCCGGTATACAGCATTCTCGGAAAACGGCTGCCCGAAAACTCCATTTTGGCCCCGGGGGTGTATATCAGCGGGAAAGAGAGCACCGGCGCTGGTTCCAGAGTGTTGGTAAATCCAATGCGATAAGGAATCGGAGGTCGATGGAGACTTGGTCTCGGTAGAAGTTGCGGCAGAAGGAAAAGGACACCTGGCCGGGGCCGAGGAATGGCCCCGGCAGCTTGAATTCACGGCCCAACCCAGGTTTCGCAATCAACTCACGGTCCCCCGCCGGGCGGGACTCAAGGTATCTCCCCGGATACCCCTGCGCTATTTCTAAGTCAATCTCGCACAACATCTTACGCATACAGCTCTGCATACAATCGGGACCCGCGAACCCTGAATAGTTGATTTTTCCGACCACGGATTGGACCGGTCGGTCCAATCAGTACTCATTTGGGGGTAATAATGTCGGCGGCCCCGGCCTCAATCCCTTATTGAGTACCGGTATTTTCGCTTCCCCCTCAGACTCCCAGTGTCGGATACTATCATAATCAGTCGGATTTCCAGACAAGTACAAGACCACCACAATCCCTACCTTATACCAAAAGTCCCTTTCAAAATGAACTGCTGCTCACGCAGCTCATTCTGAAAGGGCTCTAAGGAGTCGTAACGAAATACCTCTCCATTCTCGCTTGATCTCAAGTCGGCTTTCTTCGTTGCTTGTTTGGGCCATAGTCCCTGCTATGCCCCTGCACAAGCGCCTCGAAAGCCGCCCTGATATCTTCGCGATTTCTGAAGACTTTATTCCGTTACGACTCCTAAGGGCTGGAGCGTCTCATATTCGTCTCCGGGACGGAAATTTCGTGCCGACCCGAGACATTTGAAAAGGGGATCCGATGAACAGGAGCGGAAAACAGAAACTGGTGACCTCATTGCTCGCGGTGTTGTTTATATCCGCATTACCTGTATATGCCGATATGCAGGAGAATATTATCGCTGCCTGGGAGTACCAGGACAAGGTTAACTACGTTCGCGATAATGAAAAGGTCAGTTATCGAGTTGCCGCCGGCAATGTAATTGCCTATGCGGGGGTCGATGAAGACGGTGAGTTGGCTGCACGACTTTCGAGCCTGTCCGGGGTTGGAGACAATGATCCCCAGGTGAAACAACTCTACTATGATGCCTGCGAGGAGCGACGTAGCGTTCTTATTGCTCCGTACGCGGATCGTATGAGGAAGTTTGTATTTGTGCGGCATGGCACGCTCTCGATGAAAATGTCCAGCGATACCGAGCGGGTTGGAGATCGGCTTGGCGGGGGATTGATGTGTCTGGCAACTCTGGACGGTACACGGGTTTCAATAGATACGCTTCTCAGTGACCCGTCCGGCTGTATTCGGGATCCGGAACTATCGTTCGACGGCGCCAAAATTCTGTTTTCCTGGAAAAAGGATGAGGCGGACGACGATTTCCATATTTACGAAATGAATATCGCAGACCGGCAGGTACGTCAACTAACCGCCGACGACGGATTTGCCGATATAGAGCCGATTTACCTTCCCGACGGCAATATCTGTTTCAATTCCACCCGGGCCGGTGTTTCAGTGCCGTGCGTGAACGGCGCCCGGCCGGTTACCAATCTATACCTGATGAACAAAGATGGGAAATACATCAGGCGAGTGGGATTTGATCAGGTGCATACCAGTTGCCCCACGCTGATGAGAGACGGTCGAGTGGTATTCACCCGCTGGGAGTACAACGATAGAACGCATATTTACATTCGTAGTTTGTTTGTCATGAACCCCGATGGAACGAAGCAGGAAGAGTATTTCGGTAACAATTCCTGGTGGCCGACTGCTATTTATCATCCACACAACATTCCGGGAACCGATAAGGTGATTGGAATACTGGCCGGACATCATTCGAGCCAGGCCGGTGCGGCGGCAGTGATCAATCCGGCGCTCGGACTGAACAATCCCGAAGGGGTCACTCTTGTCGCTCCGCTTTGCACGGATCGGAAACGATGCAATTTCAATAGGCCCGAGGACGGCTGGGATCGAGATGATGATATAACAAACTACCGTCACCCGTATTCGCTCGATGAACAGGCATTTCTGGCCTCGGCCATGATAAAACACAGGGATGATTACTACAATCGAAAATACTTCGCTCTGTACTTTGTCCACGTGAACGGTAGAAAAGAAGTGCTGGTGGAATGGGATGCGGTAGATCTCGCTTCCCCCGTGGTTCTTGCTCCACGCGAAAAACCGGGGGTATTGGCCAGTAAAGTGGATTACCGCAAGAAAGATGGTATGCTCTCGGTCGTTGATGTATACAAAGGCCAAAGTATAAAAGGCGTCGAACGAGGCACCATCAAGCGCCTTCGGGTTATTGAAGTGCAGTATCGCCGAGGGTCGGGGGGCGATTGCCCAAGCGAAGGTGGAAAATGGCGCGAAGGAAAAAGTACCGGGCCCGACGGTTTTGTACCGTACGGCCCATTGGCCGAAGGCCCCGGGCGCTATTCCTGCCCGAAGTCGGCGGTTGCATGGAAAGGGGGGACGTGGGATCCCAAGCGGATTCTCGGTGAGGTGCCGGTGTATGATGACGGTTCGGCCGCTTTCTACGTGCCGGCACGGTTGCCTGTCTATTTCCAGTTGATTGACGACAAAGGCCAAATGGTTCAGACAATGCGTACCTGGGCAACTTTGATGCCGGGAGAAGAGTTCAGTTGTGTGGGATGTCATGAGGATCGCACCCAATCCACGCCTCCGCCGGCTTCTCCACCAAAGGCAATGATAGAGGGGGCTCAGCCTCTGGAATCCTTCTACGGGCTTGAAACTGAGGGGTTCAGTTTTGAAAAACAGATACAGCCGATTCTGGATCAGCACTGCGTGAAGTGCCACGATCAGACACACACCAGGGGGCTGGATCTTCAGTCCACCCGAACTTACGGCCTGGGCGGGACGGACAAATACTGGCTGACTTCGTATATGAACCTGGTCAAGCCGTGGGGGAAGTACGTCAAATGGATAACCAATGAGTCGTCCGCCGAGCTGATAGATCCGTACTCATGGGGTGGATCGGCAATGAGTATGCTGGTTGATCATTTGAGAAACGGCCACAAAGACGTAACTCTGAATCGAGAAGAAATGGACAAAATCTGCGCCTGGATAGACCTGAGTGTTCCACAGGGTGGAACCTTCTGGGAGCATATGAAAGACGACCGTGCTGAGAAATGGAAAGAGAGCGTAAAATTCGCGACACGGTACGACCAGGTGGACTCCGCAAACGTTGCCCGAATGATCGAGGAAACATATGGAACCGTGGCCGAACTTTCAGACCCGAAACCGTTCAGTTCCATTTTCGGTCGTAACGGCGTTTCGACTGTCCTGCTCCATATGCCCCATGGAGTTTCGGTTCGGCTTTCCGGCGTTCGGGCCTCGGCCAGGTACCTCAACATCTATACGGTTTCGGGGCGATTTCTGACAAAGGTCGGAATTGAAAATCGTCGAGCGGTGCTTACCGGAGACAAAAAATTCATGGGCGCCGGAATCCTGGTAGCCGGCGACGGTGCTGGAAATGCCTTTCGGTTGCCGATACCCAAATAGATCAACCGGGCCAAACTTGTAGTATTACGCAAAAAAGCGGTCGAGATTCTCGACCGCTTTTTTTTGTGGATTGATTTAACATTCGACAATCGCGTTTTGGACGTTATGATCCGCTCTCCCGAACGGGATAGTCCCTCCATTAACCCAAGTTTCGCAATCAACTCACGGCATTCTGCGTAAGCTGTTGCACGAT
>CAYFVL010000254.1:0-8635 GCA_964346405.1 uncultured Fibrobacterota bacterium | reverse complement strand
AACCCAGGTTTCGCAATCGACTCACGGCATTCTGCGTAAGCTGTTGCACGATCTTGACTGCGAAACCTGGGTTAAGCGTTTTTGTATCCCGCCCTGGCGGGATTGCTATGCAAAACGGGGGTTTTCGGACAGACACTACTTATAAGCGAATCAGCGTATTCACTTGTGGTTTTTGAGATTGTTCCGATGGCGAAGAAAGCAGCTACAGGAAGGAGCTCCTTAAGGCGCCGGTATAGGACCTCTATATTTGAGTATTCAGAGAGCGCAACAAGACCTGATCTTCTATGCCGTGATCGCAAGATGTGTTCTTTTCAGAAAATGTCCCTACAATAAAGCTTTGCGGCATAGCTTAACGGAAATACATTTTATATATTTGAATCCGGACAATGTGATTTCCAGAAGCTATTAGCGTAATGTTTGTCATTTTTCGGATCACCCGCCTTTGGTAAGTCTTCGAATGGGCTTTCCTTAAGCATTACAACAGATAAGGCGATTTCCGATGACGAAAAGTAAGGTTATAATATTCTGCCGACATTTCGGCGGATACGGTGGTGAAGAAAACCACATGATGTGTCTTGTAGACACTTTCAAGGAGTATGAAACTCACGTATTTGTTCAGAAAACCCTAAAGGGGTTTGGTCTTCTCCCAACTACAAGAAGAAACCTGTTTGTGGAGAAATATGAGCCGAAGCGTTTTCTCAGGTTTTTAAACAAAAACCATCATGATGTATTCCTTTTCATAAGATCGTCCGCCGATCCATTCAAAGCAGAGCCAAAGGTCTTCAGATCTTTGAGCAGATATGGGTTTCCGAAAGCGATAATCCCGGCTGGAAATTGCGTGAGTCGGGTATCGCAACATTTTGATTACATCTTCTGGCAATCCGACAATGCCGACGACTATGGGATGGGTGATAATCCCAAAAACAGAGTCATGTATCCACCAGCAATGCATCCGGCAAATATGCATGTACAGGATATTCCATTTGGGGTTCAAAAATCCTACGTCCTTAGTGTTTTCAACAATTACAACAGAGAACTTAAGGGTAATGACTTAATTGATTCTATTGCCGAAGAGCTCCCCCTTCCTCTGGTGTGGTGCTCCGATGAACCCGTTGGCGAATACACTAGACACAATAATGTCATCCATGTCCATGTTAGTCGACGCATTTTGCTTAACTTTTTTCGACACTGCAAAGCCTATCTTTCTTTCTCTAATTCAGAGGGCTTTGGTTGGTCGGTTTTCGAAGCCATGATACATGGGAAACCGGTTATTTCGAGGCCCATTGGAATTGCCCGAGACTTCAGGACGCAAATCAGGACTTATGAAAACAGGTCTGAACTCGTAAATCACCTTCATGCGGTCCAGGAAGGCGAAATTGTAGACTACGATCTTGAAGCTTACACTTCAGATACCTATCTTTCACGACTAAACCTCATACTTGCCGGTCGTACACCATCTTTGGCTCCGGCATCCAATGGAGCGTGATGACCGATGTTTATTCTTGGAAAAAAAAGCAGAAAATCCAGTATCCATATTGCCGGCCTCCCTATTGCCTCCGCCGAGACAGCCAGCACACGTATTCGTTTTTTCCGCCTTCTGAATAGCCTACCGCAAGGATTTACTTATGAAACTATCACCGGCGAATTCTCAGCAGACATCTTATTTGTTCAGAAGAGAGCGGACTCAATCGCGATAACTGCCGCGACAACTGCGCGTGAGGCCGGCATTCCCGTCATTTTCGATATCGATGATGATTTTGGCGTTTGGCCGGGACACGACCAGGAATCTATGCTACGGCTGGCCGATGTGGTCACAACAAATGAAGATACAAGATCCGTTTATCTGAAAGCATTCACCGACAGCCCCATTGTGATTATTCCTGACGGTATAGACTACTTTGACCGAAAGCCCCGCCCAATACCCATCCGCAAGAACATAAGTGTCGTGACGTTTGGTTCAGATCATAGCATGCTGGTCAGCGCCCCATATTTAGAAGAAATAGCCAAACACTTTCCGGTAACCTATATCTCCATGAATCCCTGTGAAAAACTCTCCACGGCGAGATTTGTTAAATGGAGGCTCGGGAAGTTTGTTCGGGAACTCAAGCGTCACGATATTGCTTTACTCATTCATCAAAACAGCAGCCGTGACCGGATGAAATCCGCTAATCGTCTCATCGCCGCAATGGCTTTGGGGATGCCCTGTTTAGTATCGAACACACCGGCCTATGTACGTCTTATGAGTGAGGTTGGTTTAAAAGAGTTGATCCTGTCGAACACCGGTGCAGCGTTTGGAACGGTATCTTCGCTGATCCCGAAAAATCGGCGAAGACAAATTCAAAGGCGTATCTACGATCATGTTTGGGGGGTCTATCATGTTCGTAGATCCGCGGAAGCATTTGCCGATCTCGTATCCCAACTCGTAAACACCTAATGAATCCATGGCGAATTTTGTCCAGGATGTACTATTTCACCGGATGCAAAACGGCTTCAATTCCATAGCAGGGAAACAGATAGCAGAGGTTTTCCTCATAAAATTCTTGCATCCAGGGGGTTCTGTTGAAAACCTTCTGTAGCAAGCGCTTTAATCTGTGCCGTCTTTTCCACGGAGAGGTAAAGATGAGAAAAACCTTTTCAGTTGAGAATCCATAATTCTGGTAGAAAGAAGGGACCTTTCTGTGAAAAAGATGCTGTTCAGAAGCAAAATACTCAAATGAGTATAACCCGAAATGCCTCATGTGCGTATAATCGGAGTAATAATAAGGGTTCGAGAAGTGAGGAACAAACAGGTGCTTACTCCCTCCGGGCTTTAGTACACGCCAGATTTCTTTCATCAAAAAGGGGAAATTCCCGACATGTTCAAGAAAACTGTGAGAGTGTATAGAGTCTACCGAATTATCAGGCAAAAATGGCAGCCCATTCTCCAAATCGGTTATAATATCAACATGTGGGAGGTCAAGCTTATCGATTGTAATTCTGTCATCAAAGGCCCTTGAGCCACACCCAAGCTCAATACTGATCTTCTTGCCCTCTCGTAGTACCGATTCGAGATCTATTCGTATTCTCTCCATATATTCCCTTTTTGTAGTCCTCATGTTTTTTAGTTACCCGATTCGGCCGGATTTGGCATGTTTGCTGAGAATCCCACCGAAAACGAACTTCCGGACCATTAGTGGCGAGGTTCTCCGGGATTGGCGATCTTTCTCAATCTTACTTTGACCTTTTTGAGCAGCCGCTGCAGTTGGATATGCGGACGCCGCGAACATTTCTCCTGCAACCTTAAAATCTCATCGCAATAGCTGTCAATTATTCCGAAGAGTGCTTCAACATTGTCGCGATATAGTGAAATATGTCTCTTGTATATCATCTGCAAAGCCTTGGAGCGACGTTGAAAGCTGAACTCATCGTGGCGTGATTCCTTGCAAAAATGCTTTCGGTAACGAAACAGTGCTTCCGGAATTTGATAAACCTCTCGGCCGCTGCCAATGATCGAAAGCCAGAAATCGTAATCCTCGTATCCCATAGTTAAGTCACTCTTGAACCCCCCGACAGCTTCCCAGTCGCACCTCCGAAAAAGGGCGGTTACGAATATGGCATTTCCCTGAAGCATGCTCTGCAAGGAATAGTCAGGCAAGTCCCAGGAATCGGTTTTGGCGCCGAAGTAGGTGCCTTTGCAGTAGACTATCCCTACGTCCTCTCGACAATCAAGTACCTTAACCGCCTTTTCCAAATAGGTCGACTCAATCAGATCATCTGCATCAAGTGGGAGTATGTAGCGCCCAAGGGCATTTTCGATTGCCGTGTTTCTGGCGCTTGAAGGTCCCTTATTTTCGGTCCGGATAATTTTCGTGCCGATGAATGGATTCTCGTCAAGAACACGCACGGTCTCTGGTTCGTCGGATCCATCGTCCACAATGATTATCTCATAGTCGGTATATGTCTGCCTCCGAACTGAGGATATGGCATCACTCAGGAATTCTCCATGATTGTAACACGGAATAACAACGGAAACCGTTGGTGCTGTTTTTTCGTTTTCGGTACTCAATTGCCCAGCCTCTCCGGTGATCTGCTAATATCGACTTTCGACCCGGGCCCGCTATTGCCGCCCCAACATCTGTTGAACTCTTGATGGAAACTTAGGGTAGAATCGGTTCTGCTTTCTGTACTTGTGAAATCCGAACGGCTTGATCTTCCGTATTTCGGGAATTTGCATTTCATGTGAAAAATGCCGAGCCACCTCAACGGGTGCAATCACAATTCCTGCCTCCTCGAGCATATGACGATATTCAACACACATCATCACATCTTCATGAAGATCATTGCGCATTGAAACAAATGGAATCTGAAGTTCCGACGGTGCGGAAAGATACCTTTTACTTCTCAGGCTGAATCCGCCATTGCCGACTCTCTGAAATGTGCCGGATGGATCCATGAAAGCCTTATCATGCGGCCAGGGAGCCCCGATGTAGTCAAAATCTAGAAATGAATCCCTCCACTTGTCCGGATTAAGAACAACACCGTCTCGCTGAATGGAAAGACAATGAGATGTCTCAACATAATCCTTTAGCCGGTACATCATAAAACGACTGTAACCGTCCAGACTATCAATATGTTCGCATTCACAAAATGAAACACCCTCGGGTAACCGTGCCGGTTTCCGACTGGAAATGAGCTTGACACAAGCAAACTCGATCCCGCGCAAACAGTACATAAGTGCAGCCACCGTGTCCTCAATGTGAACGGAGGTAACGGTCACCAGTGTGACTTGATCGAGCACTCGTTTCTTCAAACACTCCCCTTATTGTCTCAACCTTGTACGCAAAGGTTCGGCACACAAAAATCTCCTGATGCGCTTCCAGTTGTCTTTCTGCAGCTTCAATGGGATTGAATAGATCCAATCCAACTCAAGGAGGCAGGCATGAGCCAAAAGCATAATATGCGAAAAACGAACGGCAAAGTCAAAATCTCGGGGCACACACAAATATGCCCCCCGCAAGTGTGCTTCGTACGGCTGTGGCCGCAACTCACTTCAGAGTTCCGTTTGCTCACTACCCAAGTACTCTTTCAACTGCGCAGACTACTCTATATAGAACGGATTCATCCATAGCCGGTGAAATCGGCAAACTCACCGTCCTTCGCCCAATATCCGCGGCATTCGGGTACTCCTCCGCTCGCCACCCGAAGCGTTTCTGATAATATGGGTGCTCCGCCAGACTCAGGTAATGTACCCCTACCCCTATTCCCTGCCTGGTCATCTGCTCCAGAAATTGATCGCGTGTGATTCCGGCGGCGTTTTCATCGATTAGAATCGTGAACAGGTGATAGGCATGGCGAGTGTCTGGTTCTTCGGAGGGAGGAAGGGTGATTGGGAGCCCACTTAGTTTTTCATGGTAGTATTCCCAATTGCGTCGGCGGATTTTCCAGTTATCTTCGACGCGTTTCAGTTGATGGATTCCAATCGCCGCCTGTATGTCCATCATGTTGTACTTGTACCCGCACTCAACGACGTGATAATGTTTGTATCCCTCATCTCCGAATCGGCGCCATGCATCTTTTGTCATTCCATGCAAGGCGAGTCGCTTGATTCGTGCAGCGTGATCTTCATCTTTGCACAGAATCATCCCGCCTTCACCGGTAACCACGTTTTTGGTAACATAGAAACTAAAACAGCCAAACTCACCGAATGTCCCGACCGGTTTTCCATGATACCGCGTCTCGACCGCGTGAGCACAATCTTCTATGATCATCAGATTTCGGCGAGAAGCGATTTCCACGATAGCGTTCATGTTGCACGGACGCCCGGCAAAATGGACGGGGACAATCGCCCGCGTTCTGTCGGTGATTTTTTCTTCTATTCTACAGGGATCGATGTTCATCGTATGCGGATCAACATCCGCTAGAACGGGTGTCGCACCGGCATGAATTATCGCATTGGCAGTTGCGCAGAACGTGAGCGGCGTGGTTATCACTTCCTCTCCAGGCCGTAACTCGGCGGCAAGCATACTCAGATGCAAAGCGGCGGTGCATGAGTTTACGGCAACGGCGAAACCGGCATTCTGATAGCGCGCGAAATCCTCCTCAAACCGTGCCACTTTCGGTCCGGTGCCCAACCAGCCGCTACGCATGCTATCGACAACTTCCTGAATCTCCTCTTCATGAATATCGGGTGCGCCGAATACCAGGAAATCATCATTCCGCATGGGGTTTGTGCTGTCTGATCCGCGGCTCATGAAGGCGCTCCCACGGCTGAAAATTGTACATCATGGAAGTATTTGTAGCGACGTTTCAATGCAAGAAGCTCCGCATGATTTCCCCGTTCCACAATACGTCCATTCTCCAGAACGAGAATCTCGTCGGCATGAATGATCGTCGAGAGTCGATGCGCCACCACGAGCGAAGTGCGTGTTTCCATAAGATTGTTGATTGCTCGTTGCACCAACCGCTCGGATTCCGTATCCAGTGCGGAGGTGGCCTCATCGAGGATAAGAATTGGCGGATTTCGAAGGAGCGCTCTGGCTATGGCGATGCGCTGACGCTGCCCTCCCGACAGAGTTACCCCTCTTTCGCCGACAACCGAATCGATTCCCTTCGGCAACTTCTTGATAAATTCAAGCGCATTCGCGGCTTCAGCGGCCTTCAGAACATCTTCGCGAGACGGATTCTCAGTTCCGTAGGCTATATTGTCGTAAACCGAATCGTTAAAAAGAAAGGTATCCTGAGAGACTATCCCGAACAGATGGCGATAGGCGATGAGATCGAGATCACGAATATCGATATCATCGAGGGTAATTCTCCCCCGCGTCGGTTCGTAAAACCGGGGCACCAGGTCAAGTATTGTACTTTTTCCACTTCCACTGGACCCTACCAACGCAATGATTTTTCCTTTATCGAGAGAAAACGATATATCCGTGAGCACTTGTTCATCAAACCCGGGATACACAAAATCAACGTTCTCGAATCGAACAGATTTTTTGAACTCAATCGGGTCCACATCGTCTTTTTCGTTCAACTTTTCCGGTTCGGTATCGAGTACTTCGAAAATGCGTTCCCCCCCGGCGAACCCCGCCTGAATTGCGTTGTTCACGCTCATGAGAGATTTGAGGGGGCGGTACATCTGCAACAAGAAAAGCAAGTATCTCAAAAAATCCTCTGCCTGAAAACCACTTCGACTCTCCAGAACCTGTATACCGCCATACCAAAGCAGGGCAATCATCACCACGCTGCCCAGAATCTCGGTGACGGGACTGCTGAGAGCCCCTACTCTGGTTGAGCGGAATGAAGCGCGAACGAATTTCTGGTTTTCACGACTGAACTTTCTTGACTCGGCTTCGCTCATGTTGAACATCTTCACTATGCGAATGCCGTTTATAGTCTCGTACAACACGGATACCAGACCGGAGATTTTGTCCAGCGTACGCTTGCTTCTACGACGCACTGCCTGCCCGATTTTCACGATGAAGAACCCCAGTACAGGGTACAGGATGAAAATTGCGAGAGTCATCTGGAGATTAATGATGCACAGTATAATAATGAACGCAATCAGTCGGACCGGCTCGATTATGAGCTTACTGAATGTTGTGTTTATGGAAGTATTGACCGAGCCAACATCATTGAGAATACGCGAAACGATATCCCCGGATCGGTTGCGGTCACTGTAGGAGACCGGTAGTCTGAGGATATGCCGGTAGAGCTTGTTTCGCATATCCCGGACTATGTACAAATTCAGTTTGGCGTTGATCAGCGACTGAATGTAAAGTCCTACGTTTTTCAGCAGATATGCAACAATTATCAGCAGGCAGATAATACGGATCACTCCTCTGGCGCCCTCGGTGCCGGAATTGAGCATCTCGTATGTCCACTTTTTCAGTTTCTCATTGATTGAATCAAGGCCCGATAAGCCCAGAGCAAATCCGCCGGGATCCGTCCCCCGGTCGGTTGATTCCCCAATTTCAGGAGCCTTTGTGCCACCCGGGGCCGCCTCGGAAGCGATCGCATCATATCCTTCATGCGCAACTTCCGGGTTGAAAAGCGCCTGAATCAGCGTGGCCGGTACCCACGTGGAGACCGATTCGAACGCCACAACAAAAAAGGACAATAAAATAGTGAGCAGGAAATATGGAATGTATGGCTTGGCGAAACGCAGCATGCGTCCGTATAGCCTGAAACTTCTTCTGAAATCTTCGGATTTACCGGCCATATGTATCCACTGTTATCTGTAATCGTACGTAATCAATCTTATAAAATGCTAAATGTTCACGCTCTCGCCCAGGTTGTGAACCGGACGGGGGTAGATTGCCTCGATGCAACACAACCGAACATACACTAAGAACCAGAGTACGGACGAATTGTATTTTCATGATATTGGGAAATATGTAAAATGCAGAAAAGCTTATCCCCCTAAGCGGTTCGCCAACCATTGGTCCCCGGGTTCAGCAAACAACAAGTCGGATTACGCTGTTTTTGGAGTATTCTGTGAGTACAAATAATTCATTCCTCCGTTTTCTGGTTATTTCTACCCTAATTATTGGTCTTTGTCCGGCTTCGAAAGCAAATGCCGGGGAAAAACCACCCGTCTCATTGCCGGCAACCTCGGTAATTCAATTCACTGATGCTCCCCGCACCCCCGAAATCCCCC
>CAYFVL010000253.1:5605-8679 GCA_964346405.1 uncultured Fibrobacterota bacterium | reverse complement strand
ACCGTTCAGCCTTCGGCTTCACTGAGTACGAGTACCGCTTCGCTGATTGAAGAGCACTTGTGTACGGAGAGAATTCAATCGTACTCAGTGCCGCGAGGCACGGTACTCAGGCCCGAAAGGGCCGGTACTCGTACTCGAGACTCGAGACTCGAGATTTTGGTTTATCCGGGGCGGTATGGGTTGGAGCGAGACCCGGGAAAAAGCTCGATACCGAGTACCGCTTCGCTGATTGAAGAGCGTTTGTGTAAGGGGAGATTCAATCGTACTCAGTGCCGTAGGGCACGGTACTCAGGCCCGGAAGGGCCGGTACTCGTACTCGAGACTCGAGATTTTGGTTTATCCGAGGCGGTACGGGCTGGAGCGAGACACAAAAAGCTCGATACCCGAGTACAGCAGAAAAAAAACATTGCAGTTTCGATACCGCAATGCTAAAGTGTTCACTCGGTGAACGACAATCGATCCGGTCGGCTGGTATCTTGCTCATGGACCATAGCTTAGAGCACCAAACCGGCTCGAAATTGATTGGCTGTCGGTCAAAAAAGAACTTGTCGAATATCCGCCGGAATGGTATCTTGTTCAATGATTGAACACAGAACCGCTTTCCGCCCGCGGAACCCGGTTTAAGATCTGCTCTTGAAGCGATTCCCCTGAAAAGAAAAAAAGGGGGGTACCGCTGATGGGGGAAAGGAGCGTCCGCTCCGAGCTTGAGGCGGTGACCAAGAGGGGGGGAGGAACCACGGAGGGCACAGAGATCACAGAGATGAACTGTTGGTTTTTGTGTTTCCGTACCGTAAAGACTGGTTTCTGAACAGGTTTCCCTTGGCAGGGTGATTGAAAGCCGTGAGTCGCTACTGGAAACTCGGATGCATTCCCCGCCTCTTCTGATTCCATAGTAATCAAATTTTGACTCGGGCGCGCTCAAACCAACAAGTAAGCTCTTCTTCCAGTCATGGGAGAAGAGAAAAAAACAAAAAATCACCTCCGTGCTCTCTGTGGTTACTTTTATTCCCAAAGCAACACCTCACAGTCTGCTCATCAAATCCTGATAGATTTCCAATGATCGAATACAAGATTATAAAGGAACTCTCGGAGAATCCCCGCCACACCCAACGATCTCTGGCCCAAAAGCTCGATGTCAGCCTGGGGAAAATCAATTATGTTCTCTCCGGATTGGCCGGTAAGGGAATCATTAAGGCAAAAAAACTCCGCGATCATCCCGACCGGGTTCGATGGCAGTATAATCTCACCCCGAAAGGGATAAAAGAGAAAGCCCGAATCACCAAACGGTATCTTGAGCGACGGCTGGCGGAGTTCAGTGCGATTCAGGTGGAGATCGAGGAGCTGAAGAGAGAGGTGAATGGGTTGGGGAATTGACGGCGGGAGAAGGGGCGTGGGGTGGTGGGATGGGGAGGAACCACGGAGAACACAGAGAGAGATAAAAAAAGATTAATTTGGGGTTTCCCGAGTCCCGTATATCGGGGTTGGTGGGATGGGGAGGAACCACGGAGAACACAGAGATCACAGAGATAAAGAAGAGTTAAATTGGGTTTTCCCGAGTCACCGTGTATCGGGGTTGGTGGGATTGGGAGGAACCACGGAGAACACAGAGATCACAGAGATAAAGAAGAGTTAAATTGGGTTTTCCCGAGTCACCGTATATCGGGGGTGGTGGGATGGGGAGGAACCACGGAGAACACAGAGTACACAGAGAGAGATAAAAAAAGATTAATTTGGGGTTTCCCGAGTCCCGCATATCGGGGTTGGTGGGATTGGGAGGAACCACGGAGAACACAGAGATCACAGAGATAAAGAAGTGTTAAATTGGGTTTTCCCGTGTCCCGTATATCGGGGTTGGTGGGATGGGGGGGGAACCACGGAGATCACAGAGAAGAGTTGACATCCCGATGGTCCTGCGTTTTTTGATAATATCCAATGGAGTTTAAAAATGGGTTCGTACTCATTGACGCATTTGCAGACGATTGAAGCCGAATCGATTCAGATTATTCGGGAAGTTGCGGCGGAGTTCAAGAATCCGGTCATGCTGTATTCGGTCGGAAAGGACTCTTCGGTGATGGTTCGCCTTGCACAGAAGGCGTTTCACCCCGGGCCGATTCCGTTTCCGTTGATGCACATCGATACCGGCTACAAATTTCCGGAGATGTATGAGTTCCGGGACAAGTTTGTAAAAGAGATCGGTGCGCGTCTTATCATTCATCGAAACGAAGAATGGATCGAAAAGGGTGCTCATCCTTCGGTGCTGGGCAATGATGTCTGCTGTTCGTATCTAAAGACACAGGCGCTTCTCGAAGGTCTGCGTATAAACCAGTTCGATGCTGCTTTCGGTGGCGCACGGCGCGAAGAAGAGAAAAGTCGGGCAAAGGAGCGGGTGTTTTCTCTTCGGGACGAGTTTGGTCAGTGGGATCCCAAAAACCAGCGTCCCGAACTCTGGGAACTGTACAACACCCGCATAAACGAAGGCCAGACCGTACGGGTATTTCCTTTGAGCAACTGGACCGAATATGATATCTGGCAGTATATCAAGCAGGAAGAGATCCCGATTGTGCCCATATACTTCGCAAAAAGACGCAAAGTCGCCGTCAAAAAAGGCGCACTGATTCCGCTCGATGAGGTCGAGATCGCGCTGGGCAAAGGGAACGAGAATCTCGACGAAGTCGAAGTACGCGAGATCAACTGCCGTTTCCGAAGCCTGGGATGTATTCCCTGCACCGGAGCCCTCGAATCGAACGCGACAACAATCGACGAACTCATAATTGAAGTCGCCGCCGCCCGGAAGTCCGAACGAGAGAACCGCGTGATCGATCAGACGAGCGATTCTTCCATGGAGCAGAAGAAGAAAGAAGGATATTTCTAAGATTTGGAGAAACCACAGAGCAAGATTTGGAGAAACCACAGAGCACACGGAGAACACAGAGAAATAAAAATACCGGAAAGATTTGGAGAAACCACAGAGCACACGGAGAACACAGAGAAACAAAAAAGATTTTAGTTTTTTCTTTCCCTCTGTGCTCTCAGTGGTTCCTTTTCCGAGAGTACCGGCAAGATTTGGAGAAACC
>CAYFVL010000253.1:0-5505 GCA_964346405.1 uncultured Fibrobacterota bacterium | reverse complement strand
ACAGAGCAAGATTTGGAGAAACCACAGAGCACACGGAGAACACAGAGAAATAAAAAAGTTTTTAGTTCTTTCTTTCCCTCTGTGCTCTCAGTGGTTCCTTTTCCGAGAGTACCGGAATAAACGACAGATGAAAAATAAAAGGGAAGACGCTATGTCGACGGAAACTTTGTTGAAAGAAGAAAAAAGTATTCTTCGGTTTACCACTTCGGGAAGTGTCGACGACGGAAAGTCGACGCTGATCGGGCGGTTGCTGTATGAGACAAAGACTATCTACGAAGATCAGCTTGCCGCGGCCGAGTCGACATCGAAGAAGCGGGGGCAGGGGGAAGTTGATCTGGCGTTACTGCTTGACGGTCTTGCGGCCGAGCGTGAGCAGGGGATTACGATCGATGTGGCGTATCGGTATTTTGAAACGCCGCGACGCAAGTTTATCATTGCGGATACTCCCGGCCACGAGCAGTATACCCGAAACATGGTCACCGGCGCTTCGACCGCACAGCTTGCCGTGATTCTCATCGATGCGCGAAACGGGGTGATGACCCAGTCGCGCAGACACGGATTTCTCGTTTCGCTTCTTCAGATCCCTCATCTGGTGGTCTGCATTAACAAGATGGACCTGGTCGATTACGGCGAAGAGCGGTACAACGAAATCGTTGCCGAATACCAGGCGTTTTCGGAAAAACTCGATATTCACGATATTACCTATATACCGGTATCCGCGTTGAAAGGTGACAATGTCACCATCCGTAGCGAGAATACGCCCTGGTACGGCGGGTATCCGCTGCTTCGTCATCTGGAAAACGTCCACGTCTCCGCCGACCGGAATCTGGTCGACTTTCGTTTCCCGGTTCAGTACGTGATTCGTCCTCATCTGGACTTTCGCGGCTATGCCGGACGGGTCGCGTCGGGCACCATTCGTCCCGGCGAAGAGGTCGCGGTGCTCCCGTCGGGGAAGACGTCGAAAGTGAAATCCATTGTAACCTACGACGGTGACCTCGAAGAGGCATTCGAGTCTCAGTCGGTGGTATTGACTCTCGAGGATGAGATCGATATCAGTCGCGGCGACATGATCGTGCGCAAGAAGAATCTTCCGACCGTGGGCAACCGTTTTGAATCGATCATCTGCTGGATGGACAACGACAACTTTTCGACACGCAAACAGTACTACCTCAAGCATACGACCAAGACGGTGCGCGCGTTCGTAAGAAAGATTCACTACAAGATAGATGTCAACACGCTTCATCGGGAGCAGGCGGATTCGCTCGAACTCAACGAGATTGCCCGTGTCGAGGTGCAGACCGCACAACCGCTGTTTTTCGATCCGTATACCGAAAATCAGGGGACGGGAAATTTCATTCTGATAGATCCGGTCACCAACCTGACCGCCGCGGCCGGGATGATTCGTGGCTCTACGGTCCATATCGACGACCTGAAATCGAAGGCATCCGGTGCGATATCCCGACGGCAATCCACGAACGTTTCCTGGGAAGCGCAGCATATCACCCGCGAGCAGCGGGAGGCGCTCAACGGTCACAAGGCCGCGGTGTTGTGGTTTACGGGGTACTCGGGTGCGGGAAAATCGACGATCGCAAAGGCTTTGGAGAAGCGACTGTTCGGTGACGGCGTGAAAACCATGATGCTCGACGGCGATAATGTCCGTCACGGGCTGTGTGGTGATCTGGGATTTTCGGATCAGGATCGACGAGAGAACATCCGTCGGGTCGGCGAAGTCGCAAAACTGTTTCTCGACAACGGCTCCATCTCGGTTTGTACATTTATCTCGCCGTTCCGCGCCGATCGAAATTTCGTGCGCGAACTCATGCCTGAAGGCCGGTTCGTGGAAGTGTTTGTCAGTTGCGGTCTCGATGTCTGCAAAAAACGTGACCCCAAGGGTCTGTATAAAAAGGCCGAATCGGGCGAAATCAAGGAATTCACCGGAGTAGACTCACCCTACGAGGAACCCGAGAACGCGGAAGTGGTGATCGAGACGGATGTGCTGAGTGTGGAGCAGGCGGTGGATAAGATTGTGGCTTCATTAAGGGAACGCGGGTTGCTGGAATAGGGCCGGCAAGGTGTATTTCCGGGGGTGGACCACGAGCGAGTATTTTTGAGAAACGGGGAGATTGTGCCGGAACGAAGCAGTGACTGGATGAGGCAATCTGATCGTGATTTCCGCCATGCGAGACACTCACTAAACTGCGAAGACTACGAGTGGGCCTGTTTCGCGGCTCAGCAATCGGCGGAGAAAGCGCTTAAAGCGATGTTTCAGCATTTGGGGGAGAATCCTGGGGACACTCGCTGATGAAAATGGTGAAAAGTATCCCGGCGGAACTGAATCCTCCCGACAATCTCATGAAGCATGCGGTAGGATTAGACAAGGTCTACATTCCAACGCGATACCCGGAAAGTTTCGATTCCGGCGCCCCGATGGACTATTTCACTCGAGAAGACGCCGAAAAGCCAATCGAAGATGCGCAAACGATAATCGCTTATGCAAAAGACGGTATTTCTGGATAGAGCAAAGGCATTGGAAGAACTGAAGTCTTGCGCCTTCGGATGGAAGATCCCAATGTCCTCGAAGTGGTTCTTTTTGGTTCTCTGGTAAAGGGCAATGCCGGTCCTCGCAGCGATGCCGATCTTCTGATTGTGCTTGCCGAGTCACGTGAGCGGTTCACCGATCGGATCGGCCGATACCTTCCTGCATTTGTCGAGGCTTCGGTGGCGGTGGATGTGTTCTCATATACCCAGGTTGAAATGCATAACAACAGGTTTGCGGGGCAGGCGGCCGAGGACGGCATTGTACTGGCGTAACAGATGAGAGTTGTCTCCACCGCGTGGAAATGCCGAATACAACCATAATGAAAACTGATATTGTTCCGGCTACCAACAGTCGCAGAATTACAGACAGAAGTCTCATGATGCGAACCACGCTGGATATCCTCTCTCTGGTATCTACCCTCGTCCGAGCGGTTTCCCGCCATTACGGAGATCGTCTCGTTTCGCTTGCCGTATTCGGATCGATTGCGCGTCGGGCCCACACTCCCGAATCCGACGTTGATATTTTCATCATATCCGATGATTTGCCTGATGGGAGATTGGTACGAGTGCGGGAATTTGCTTTCCCCGAAGAGATCATTGAGCGGGAAATGGGGTGGGAACTCATGCTGTCGTCGGTCTTGAAAACGCCAAATGAAGCCCTTCATGGCTCACCTTTACGCGGAAATGCCTGGTATTGGATTCTCAAAGAAGAGTACACCCCCCGGCGAGGGTTTCGAGATATGACCAACATTGACCTGGCCGCAAGCTATCCGCTGAAAGCACAGAAACGACTCAGGGTTCTTGACATTCTCCTTTCTGAAGAAATGCCCCGGGTAACCGGGAGTGCTTCGCTAAATCGCGACCAAAAAGCTCGATACCCGAGTACCGCTTTCCCGCGGGTCGGGACTTGCTGAGTACCGTTCAGCCTTCGGCTTCACTGAGTACGAGTACCGCTTCGCTGATGAAGATCGCTCGTGTAAGGGGAAATCCGATTGTACTTGAGATTCCCGAAAAAGTCGGGGCGGAAAGTTTTTCCATGAAAGTATGCGAAAACGAGATAGTCGAAGAATGCAGGCGTCTCGAAGTCGTTCGGGCTGTGTATCTACTGGGAAGTGCCCTGAAAGGCACAATGCGCCACGACAGTGACATCGATGTGGCCCTGATGCTTGCCGAAAATGTTGCATCCTCGCGGTCGGCTTTGCTGGATCTGGGTGCGAGGCTTACTCTGAAGCTTGGTCATGAGGTGGATCTCGGTATTATCTCTTCGGCAAACCTGGTCTATGCCCGTCAGGTGATTCTGACCGGCAAACGACTCTATGCCAAGGACCAAATGTCCGTGGAGAAACGGGAAGCGGAGCTTCTCGGCTTGTACGCCAGGTTTCATGAGGACAGACGGGAGGTTCTGGATGCCTATCGCGCTCGATGACATTTGCTACAACAAGGCGGCGATAATCGAGCGTGCCATTCGGAGGGCGCTTGAAGAGTATGTCATGGACCCTGCATTGGAAAATTATACGCATATCGATGCCATGACTCTGAATATCGAGCGAGCATGCCAGGCGGCAATCGATCTGGCGATGCACCTCATTGCTCGTGATCACCTGGGATCTCCCCAGAGCAGCGCCGATTCATTTCGCCTTCTTCAGACATCGGGCTATATTCGCTCCAATACCGCACTGGCCTTGAGTGGCGTGGTCGGTTTTAGAAATATTGCGGTCCATGAATACCAGAAGATGGAGCTGGCGGTTCTCAAACACATCGGCGACAGCGGGTGGAATGATCTGGTGGAGTATTGCAGGGAGCTGGGAATCATTATAAAACCGGCAAAGTAGATTTTGGAGTCGGTTGCCGGTACTCGTACTCGAGACTCGAGATTGCATCAACAGAAGCCCTACACAAATAACCCTATGACCCGAAAAAGAGAACTCAGCTTACCCGAGCCAATTAGAACTATCATTGATGAAACGCTCGATAAGAGCATTACATTGTGCGTAGTTTTTGGATCAGCGGTACGCGGAAGGCTGACGCCGCGAAGCGATATTGATATTGGAATTTCCGCGGAGCGTCCACTCGATGCGGCGGATCTCGCCGAAACCGCCGGCAAATTGAGCAGTGCTTTGCATCGAGAAGTTGATCTTATCGATTTGCGGAATACGCATGGTCTGATTCTGTCCGAAGCTCTGACAGGCGGGGTGTTTGCACGAAGGTCGGACAAGCAATTGGTCGCTGAACTTATGCTGGAAGTCATATACTTCAACGAGGATTTTCGTCCGCTCATCGACGCAATGCACCGGAAGAGAGTCGAGCGATTTATTCATGGATAAGAGCGTCGTTCTAAGCAAACTCGATTCGTTGTCTCGATGTATCAGCCGTGTTGAGCAAAAACGCCCGGTCCGGAAGGCTGATCTGGCGCAGGATATTGACTCCCAGGATATCATCATGGTCAACCTCCAGCGCGCGGTTCAACTGTGCGTTGATATCGGTGCCATTATCCTGTCGGAACTCGACCGTCCCGCACCCGCTACCATGAGTGAGATATTTGAGGAATTGTATGATTCAGGCGTGATTGGCCATGAGTTGACGGTCGACATGCGCCGTTCCGTTGGGTTTCGGAATATCGCCGTGCATGCATATCGAAGAATCGACTGGGATATTGTTTGGGTAATCATCTCCGAACACCTGGATCAGTTTCGTCGGTATGCCGAGGCGGTCACAACCTTTGTCTCTCGCCGGCAATAATACTCTTACGCGGGCAGACCCAATCGTACTCAGTGCCGCGAGGCACGGTACTCAGGCCCGAAAGGGCCGGTACTCGTACTCGAGACTCGAAACGCCCCGGGTAACCGGGAGTGCCTCGCTAAATCGCGGCCAAAAAATTCGATACCCGAGTACCGCATTCCCGCGGGGCGGGACTGCTGAGTACCGTTTCGCCTTCGGCTTCACTGAGTACGAGTACCGCTTCGCTGA
>CAYFVL010000252.1:0-8680 GCA_964346405.1 uncultured Fibrobacterota bacterium | reverse complement strand
CGCTTTTTCTAAGTCAATCTCGCACAACATCTTACGCATACTGCTCTATCCCTCGACACCGCTCGGGACATCGCCTCGGCATTTCGACATTTCGACTTCGCTCAATGCAGCGCTTCGCTCAATGCAACGCTCCGCTCGGCACGGCGGTTCTCGACTGCGAAACCTGGGCTAGCTTACAGAAGACAAGCAAGGGGAACAATTATGCGTTTCAGCGAAGCAAAAAGGGGTCGGGTTTTTATTATCCGACTCGAACATGGAGAGACTGTTCACGAATCTATTGAGTTGTTCTCTCGTGAACATGGGATTAATACCGCGCGGGTGATGATCCTCGGAGGGGCCGACCGTGGGAGCCGCCTGGTGGTGGGCCCTGAAAAAGGCGACTCGATGCCGCCGAATCCGATGGAGACAATTCTGGACGAGGTACATGAAATTGCCGGAGTTGGGACTATTGTGACCGATGAATCCGGTGCTCCTATATTGCATATGCACATTGCGTGCGGTCGCAATGAATCGAGCATCACCGGATGTGTGCGGGCCGGCGTGCGGGTATGGCATGTTGCCGAAGTCGTTCTCGAAGAACTTGTCGAAAGCACCGCTTTGAGGAAAAAGGATCCGATTACGGGTTTTAAACTCTTGAACCCCAATTAAATGAAAAGTTGATCGACGGCGGCCTCCAGTTTCCGCCGTTGGCCTTCCAGCCACTCCCCGGGGCGCATTTGTATTGTGGCTCTGGTCAAGGAATCAATCTCCCAACGGTATAATAATCAAAGGAACCCCAACCGCGCAGAAAGCCGCGCAAATGCCGGTGATGAGAAGGGCTTTGCTGTACTTTCGGTATCTTCTTTTGACGGCTCTGATGGTTGTGTGGTCTTTAGACTGTACGCACTCGGACTCCGATATCTTCTCGACGGCAATTACGGCTGCCCGCGCTCCGGCGGCTTGGGGCGATTTTTCCACGGTTTCCTCGAGAATGTCATCGAGATCCTCCATCCATTCGACTATGGGCTTGTTTGCGGCGACATCGTATACGCTCACGAAGTAGTATAGTTCTTCTTCGCTGAAAGTTTGTTCATCCGGCCTGTGGGTGAATTGAGCCCGTACCGTTTTTCCCGCGGCATGGTCGTCGTCATTGTACAGATAAAAAACGGCCAGCCTTCTTATTGAGAGCGAATCGCAAAGCCGAATCACACCGGGGGGCAGCATCGGCAGGGGAGCTTCATCCTCTTCCCCGCCCATCAGCCGCGATCGAAAGCCGGCGGAAAGCGTGAGTTCGAACGGATGGTCCACCCGTTGCCAATAGGGAAAAAAAGCGCGAACGTGCTCGCCGACAGCGCGCTCGAACGGCACCAGATAGGAATGTTCTCTATTTTCCAGGTCATCTTTATTGAGCTTGCTCATATACCTGGATACAGCATACTTATACTCCAGGCTGTTGCAGGGGTTTTTTATCTGCCCGCCCGACCGTGCGACAATGAAAAACACAATGAACGAGGCGATTTTCAATAGATTACGCATTTTTCCAACTTCCATTTCAGGTAAAAAAGATCACCTGAAGTAGTTAATTAACATAGATCGATAAAGGCAGAATCCAGAAAAAAAAAGAAACGCTATCACGAGGATGTAGTTCGAGAGGGACTCCCCCGCACCTATTATATTAGCTCTTAATCTAGTGTGGCGACCGACAATTGCAAAGAATTAATACGGGCGCTTTTCGCCCTCATTTTCGTTGCTCGTCGGTTGGATACTTCCAGTATTCGTCATCCTCACGCCTCAATGGGAACGAAAATCGCCTCGCCTGAATTCACGCCAATTGTCGGACACCACACTAGAATGGGCACCTGATGGAAACAGAAAAGAAACATGAAGTTTTGCGGATTCTTCCGTTTCATCTCGATGAGCAACTTTTTGGGCTGTACCTTCGGCATGTACAACGAGTAATCCGAGCCGTGGCGATAACGCCGCTTCCGCAGGCGCCGGAAATAATCCGGGGCGTTGTGACGGTCCATAGCCGTGTAATTCCCGTTGTAGATATCAGAAAACGATTCCAGTTGCCGGAAAGGAAGCTTCAAGCCCGGGACTCGATGATTTTTGCCGAAACTGCTCGTCGCCCGGTAGTGATTCCGGTCGACTCGGTTCGGGGGGTGGTAGAAATAGCGAAAGAAGCGATTACCGAGGCGGATCAGGCCGCACCAGGCGTGACTCATGTCCGGGAGATTGCCGCTGTGTCCGACGGGATGCTGTTTATTCACGACCTTGATGGGTTTTTGTCGCTCGATGAAGAGCGGAAGCTCGATCAGTCCATCATGGATTTCCGGAGGGATAAATGAAAACGGCGCATCTTCCGGAGCTTACACTCAGGTCTATGCGCAAGACCATTCGGCGAGAACTCGGGCTGAATATCGACCCCGGCGCCGTTATCGATTTTTCGGAGAAAATCGCCGCGGCCTCTCGGGAGCTTGGGTTTGGTTCACCTTCTGAGTGCATTCATTCACTTGTTTCCCGCAAACCCTCCAAGCATGAGATCGAAGTGCTCGCCGGGTATCTTACAATCGGTGAGACTTACTTCTTCCGGGACCCGAAATCGTTTGCGGTGCTCGAACAACACATACTGCCTTCTATTATACGGAACCGAAAGGAGACGAAAGTGCTCCGGATCTGGAGTGCGGCATGTGCGACCGGAGAAGAACCGTATTCACTGGCAATGCTGCTGATTAAGCTACTTCCAGAGTGGAGAGAGTGGCGGATAACCATTCTCGCCACGGACATAAACACAAAATTCCTCGGAAAGGCGATTAAGGGGCGTTACACGAACTGGTCTTTTCGTACAATACCCTCCTGGGCAAAATCGCGTTTCTTCACTCGCGCAAAGGACGGTTCGTTCGAAATTGCGCGTGAAGTCCGGGAGATGGTCACCTTCTCGTATCTGAATCTCGCCGAAGACACTTATCCATCTGTGCGCAACGACACGAATGCCATGGATTTGATACTATGTCGTAACGTGCTCATTTATTTTGGTGAGGAGATGCGGGAACACGTTATAGCGGGGTTGTACCGTTCGCTTACAGAACGCGGATGTCTGATGGTTTCATCCGTCGAAGCCTCTCATCGGCACTTCAGGGCATTCTCTACCCGTCGGGTCGGAGAAGTGACTCTATACTGTCGCGGGTTGGACAAAAAAATTCATGATAGCGCGGCGCCTTTGACTGCTCTCAAGAGCGCGCCACTGAAGACCCGGTCGAAAATGTCGCCGCCTTCAGAACCGCCGTCCCAGACCGAGTCACCGCCCGTTACAGAAGTACCTTTTCCCAAACCCGAACTTACATCCGAATCGCAGCCGGAGGAATCCGAATGTGGGCAAAAAGAGCGGTACCACCATGCCCTGGGACTTTACAAACAAGGTTTATACGAAAAAGCGATCGAAGAGCTGCTCTCTTGCCCAAAAAGGGAAGACGCTGTCTTGCTTCTCGCGCGCTCGTATGCGAACCTGGGAGATTTCGATCAAGCCCGAAAATGGTGTGACACGGTGATTGAAGCAGATCCGCTTCACGCGAATGCCAGATATCTCCGTGCATCAATTTTGCATGAAAGCGGAAATGTTGAAGAGGCTGTGACGGGGTATCGTCAGACTCTGTACATTGAACCCAATTTTATTCTTGCCCATTTCTCCCTGGCCAATCTTCTCTCGGGTATGGGAAAGAAAGCCGAAGCTCAGCGGCATTACCATAATGCCTGCTGTCTGGCCGCGGAGCTTCCCGAAGACGAGCTTCTGCCGGAATCCGACGGTCTGCCGGCGGGAAAAATGGTGGATCTAATCAAAATGAGGGAGGAGTAGAAAGCTGATTATGGACTCGGAACATGACCACGATTCATCGCTGTGGAAAACCGTTCGGAGACATATAGCTCTAACGGGAAAAGCACTGGAACGAATTGGGGAGCCCACAGACGAGCAAAATGCCGATCTGCTGAAAACGCGTGCGACCACTCTGGCTCGAGTGCCCAAAGAGGAGGGAGATGTCGGCCCCCACATTCATGTTGTGGCGTTTCGATTGGCGCGGGAAAAATACGCGATAGAATCGTGCTATGTGAGGGAAGTCCAGGCGATGCCGCGACTCACACCTCTGCCCTTCACCCCGTCTTTTGTCCTGGGGGTCACCGGACTGCACGGCTGGATTGTATCCGTCATAGATCTTCGCGAGTTTTTCAACTTGCCGCGAATCGCATTGGGTGACCCAAAAGAGTTATTGGTTCTGGAGACGGAAAACATGAGATTTGGTGTTCCGGTCGATGCGCTTTTGGGCACACCGGGCATTCCAGTCGCTCGGTTGCAGGAATCTGTCCACACCATCACCGATGCGAGAGAGAACTACCTTCGTGGCGTTACACCGGAACGATTGATCGTACTGGACGGCCGGCGATTGCTTACAGATGAGAAAATTGTGGTTACCGACAGCGTACCAAGGGAAACACGGAAGTCAGGAGGAAATTGACGCTATGAACATATCATTACGGAAACGACTGATCGGGGGCTTCATTCTGGTTATCGTGGGCCTGCTAATCCTTTCGGTGGTCGCGCTTTTTGCGATTCGGGGGATAAACAAGGCTCTGAATCACGTATATGCGACCGATTTTCAGCCGTACAAACAAGTCACGGGGGTAAGCCGTTCATTCTATCAGTGGCTTCGGACTCTGGATGATATTCTCGCGGATAACAACGATGACATCAATGAAGACGAGAGGCAACTTCTTATCCACTGGAATCGTATGAGGACACGACTCGATGAGCAGCTCCAGGGAAATATCACAGCATCGGGACGGGAGTTGTTGACCAGTACTCTCACAGACCTCCAGAGTTTCAGTATTACTCAGGACCGAATTATTTCACTCATTCACGAAGACAGACTCAGTGAGGCAAGGCTGCTTTGGCGTCGGGAAATCAGACCCAGGATTGAAAGTATCGAGAAGGGCGTAGAATCGTATATGAGTCTCCAGGAACGTCAGTTTGAGCGGTCATTGGAGGATACGGATACTACTGCCCGGACCGCGGTGGTTCAAATAGCCATTCTGGCCCTTATTCTTTTACTGACGGCAGTACTAGTAACCATTATGATCGTACGAGCGGTGTCGAAGGCCCTTATTGCCGTTCAGAGCGCCGTTCGAAATTTGTCGGCTTCGACAAAACAGATAGTGGCGACCACATCGGAGTTAACCGCGAATGCGGTCGAGACCGGCACCGCGGTGAATCAGGCCACAGCAACCGTTGAAGAGACGCGGCAAACCGCTCACGTGTCAAGCGATAAGGCGCGGGCGGTATCGGATGACGCTCAACGAGTCAGCCAGGTAGCCGCCAACGGGCGAACGATGGTTATGCAAACGATCGAATCCATGCGCGGCATTCAGCAGGAGATGTCCTCGGTGGCACAGAGCGTAATGCGATTGAGCGAACAGAGTCGGGCGGTGGGAGAGATAATAGATTCGGTCAACGATCTGGCGGAGCAGACCAACATATTGTCCGTAAACGCTGCCATTGAGGCCGCTCGCGCGGCCGAACACGGAAAGGGCTTCTCGGTGGTGGCACAGGAAATACGTAGCCTCGCGGAACGCTCGAAAGAAGCAACCCTGCGAGTACGGGAGATCCTTTCCGATATCCAGAAAGCAACCAGCGCCGCGGTAATGACAGCCGAGCAGGCCGGCAAAAGAGTGGATACGGGTGTCCATCAGTCTACAAAAGCCAACGACAGTATTGCCACGCTGTCGGACAGCATTTCTGAAGCGGCTCAGGCGTCCGTTCAGATCGCGGCATCCAGCTCTCAACAGCTTGTGGGTATGGATCAGATGAAAGATGCCATGGGAAACATAAACGAAGCCTCGCGTCAGAATGTAGAAAGCGCGAAGCAGCTCGAGGCCGCCGTCATGATCCTCGACGAACAGGGGGCAAAATTGAAAACAGTATCCGAGGCGTTATAGCTTTGTGGAGAGCGCACGGCGCCAATGAACCCAGGACACAGAATATAAACAATGACCGATCAGCAGAATGAAATCAGGAGCAAGTTGTTAGCCGTGTTCCGAGAGGAAGCGCAGGATCATTTGCGTGTCCTGAGTTCCGGCATGATCGAGCTGGAGAATGCCGATATCCCGCGGCGCACCGATATTTTGGAGCGACTCTTTCGCACAGCTCACAATTTCAAGGGCGCGTCCCGTGCCGTTGGGTATACGGCGATTGAATCCATATGTCAAAAACTGGAATCCGTTCTCGCGGTGTGGAAAGAACGGACATCGGCTCCCGGTGGCGAACAGTTCGATGTTGTTCATCGCTCACTCGATACTATACGCGAATTGCTGAGCATGGAGGAAATCCGCTCCGATGATCCACGAGTGGCCGGAACGACGGCCCGACTCTCAAATCTTCTGCGGGCGCCTGCCGGCCAGGATGCGGCCATTACAAACAAAGAGACCGAGAAGAAACAAACCTGTCGACGTGTCGCGGAGAGGAGCACCGGGAGTCCGGTGAAAACATCCGCGCCGGAACCTGGCGCCCTTGGCAAAACGGTGCGTATATCTTCCGAGCAGCTCGACACACTCCTGCGGGAATCCGAAGAGTTACTTTCCGCGCGTAACAGTATGGAGCGTACGGTTCAGGATCTGCAAAGGATTTTCGAGATGGTGGGAAATTGGAAACACGAATTCAAAAACGCCGAAGTATCCATAGTGCATCATCCGGAGAGTACGGCACATCCGGAAAAAGAGGATCGGGAGAAATATATCGATTTGCTGGAATGGAGTCGGACTCGTATCGACGACATCTACGGAGCTATCAACAGAGCAACGGCTTCGGTGCGTGAGAGGAATGCCGCCGTGGGTTTGATGGTAAACCGTCATCTGGACAATGTAAAAACGGCTTCGCTTCTCCCGTTTTCCAGGCTCACCGATTCGTTCCCTCGAATAACCCGTGATATCCTTCGTCGTCACGGAAAGGATGCCCGGCTGGAAATCTCCGGTGACGATATCGAGGTGGATCGGCGGATACTTCAGGAACTCAAGGATCCGTTGATTCACCTTTTGCGAAACGCGGTAGATCATGGATTGGAGCATCCCGAGGAGCGAACGCGAGCGGGGAAAAAGCTCTCGGGAGCGATACGGTTCCATGTGGAACGCCTGGACAGCTCGTTGCTTCGGATAGAAGTCGGTGACGACGGATCCGGCATCGATTCCCAGGGTATCGGTCTTGCGGCCGTTGAAAAGAAAGTGGTATCCCGGGAGGATGTACAGCGCATGGGGGCCGAAGAGCGCATGAACCTCATTTTCCGCTCGGGCTTATCTACCAAGTCCGAGGTTACCGAGATCTCTGGGCGAGGACTGGGCATGGCAATAGTACGGGAAGCAGTTGAACGCTTGTCGGGGCAGGTGTGGGTGGAGAGTTCCGCAGGCTTCGGCACCACCTTTCGGATCGATATTCCTTCTACAATTGCCACTTTGCGGGCGCTCAGGGTCCGATTGGGAGACCGGCACTTCATGATCCCAACTGCGTTTGTCGAGATGGCGCTCAGGGTATCGCCGGAGATGATTCGTACGATCGAAGATCGGGAAACCATTTGCGTTCACGACGAGACGATTGCACTTCTGGATCTTGGAAGTGTGCTTGGACTGGGTGCCGCACGGAAATGGGATGAACCATTGAAGCACACGCTGATTCTTCGGTCTTCGAATCGACGGATCGCCCTTATGGTTGATCAAATTGTGGACGAAAAGGAAGTTTTGGTCAAGGGGCTGGGCCCGCAGCTCGAGCGGGTAAGGATGATCGCGGGGGGAACACTTTTCGGCGACGGTGAAGTTGTTCCCGTGCTCAATATTTCCGACCTTCCGGGGTTTGAGCATCTCTATCAGACGGTACGGCATCCAAAAATCGTGGATGTCGCGGTTTCAGATAACAATCGAAAGACAATTTTGGTTGTCGAGGATTCGATTACATCTCGAACTCTCTTAAAGAGCATTCTCGAGTCCTCCGGGTTTGTGGTCAAAACGGCGATTGACGGTGCCGAGGCGTTTGCCTTGCTGAAAACCGGGCATTTTGATCTCGTGGTATCGGATATTGACATGCCAAGAATGAATGGTTTCGATTTGACCAGAAAAATCCGATCGGACAGTGAATTGTCCGACCTGCCGGTAGTACTGGTAACAGCGTTGGAATCCCGGGAGGACAAGGAACGGGGGATCGAAGCCGGTGCAGTCGCGTATGTGGTGAAAAGTAAGTTTGATAACGCGAATTTGATTCAGACGATTCGTCGGTTGGTTTGAGGATGAGGAACCACGGAGAGCACGGAGATGCATTGTTGTTTTTCTCTGAATGGCTGTTGTTTTTTTGGTTTTTGGGGGAAGAAGAGGAACCACGGAGAACACGGAGAGCACGGAGATGAATTGTTGTTTTCTCTGAATGGCTGTTGTTTTTTTGGGTTTTTGGGGGAAGAAGAGGAACCACGGAGAACACGGAGAGCACGGAGATGAATTGTTGTTTTTCTCTGAATGGCTGTTGTTTTTTTTGGTTTTGGGGGAAGAAGAGGAACCACGGAGAACACGGAGAGCACGGAGATGCATTGTTGTTTTCTCTGAATGGCTGTTGTTTTTTTGGGTTTTTGGGGGAAGAAGAGGAACCACGGAGAACACGGAGAGCACGGAGATGCATTGT
>CAYFVL010000251.1:0-8694 GCA_964346405.1 uncultured Fibrobacterota bacterium | reverse complement strand
TTTGCTTCATCAATCCGAGCGAAAACAGGACTTTTCGGACGGACACTAATTAAGAAGGCGAACCGAAAAGACCGAGCGTCTTTAATGTTCGTATTTCCGCGCTTATTCCGGAAAGCTTTGATTACGTACTTGAGTTCTGATTTTGTTCGCAAAAGGGGAGTAGATCATGAAGATACCGCTGAGAAGCAAGGAATCGGTGAGCGGAAGACGCATGGCGGGCGCACGGAGCTTATGGCGCGCGAACGGCATGAAAGAGGAGCATTTCGGCAAACCGATCATCGGTATCGCCAACTCGTTTACCCAATTCGTTCCCGGTCATGTCCACCTTCATGATATCGGGCAGTACGTAAAAGGACTGGTCGAGAGGCAGGGCTTTTTCGCCGCCGAATTTGATACCATTGCCATTGATGATGGTATCGCCATGGGACACGACGGCATGCTGTATTCTCTTCCTTCACGCGAGCTTATTGCCGACAGTGTTGAGTACATGTGTAATGCCCATCGCGTTGACGCGCTGGTGTGTATTTCCAACTGCGATAAGATTACTCCCGGTATGCTCATTGGTGCGATGCGTCTGAACATACCGACGATTTTTGTTTCCGGCGGTCCTATGGAAGCCGGTGTCGTTGGCGATAAGAAATATGATCTTGTGGATGCAATGGTTATGGCCGCAAATAGTTCGATATCCGACAAAGAGATGGAGATTGTCGAACGTTCCGCATGTCCGACTTGTGGTTCCTGTTCCGGCATGTTTACAGCCAATTCCATGAATTGTCTGACCGAGGCGCTGGGATTGGCACTTCCTGGTAATGGAACGATCATGGCAACCCACAGCCGCAGAAAGAATCTGTTTGAGCGTGCCGCGGAGTTGATTGTCAAGAATGCCGTGGCGTACTACGAAAACGGCGACGAGTCGGTTCTCCCACGCTCGATCGGTTCTCGACCGGCATTTCTGAATGCAATGGCGCTCGATATCGCAATGGGCGGTTCTACCAACACTGTGCTTCATCTTCTGGCCATTGCCTATGCCGCCGAAGTAGACTTTCAGATGTCCGATATCGACGATCTTTCCCGCAAAATACCAAATTTGTGTAAGGTGGCGCCAAGCTCTTCCTATCATATGGAAGACGTGAGTCGGGCCGGCGGAATCATGAGCATTCTGGGTGAACTCGATCGTGGTGGACTTATCGATACGTCGGTGACGAGGGTCGATAGTGATACAGTGGCAGAGACTCTGGATGCCTACGACATTATGCGCGGCACGGCATCGGATGAAGCGAAGGAGAATGCCGCAAGTGCGCCCGGTGGAAAACGGAATCTGGTGCTGGGCTCACAGGATGCCACGTACAAAGAGCTTGATACCGATCGGGAAACAGGATGTATTCGCGACCTGCCCCATGCATACAGTGCCGACGGTGGACTGGCGGTTCTGTATGGGAATATTGCCCGGACCGGTTGTATCGTGAAAACGGCCGGGGTTGATGAGTCGATTCTGACCTTCAGTGGGTCGGCAAAAGTGTACCATTCTCAAGATAAGGCATGCGACGCGATTCTGAATGGGGAAGTTGTGGCCGGTGATGTGGTTGTGATTCGCTACGAAGGTCCGAAAGGTGGACCGGGAATGCAGGAAATGCTCTATCCAACGTCCTATCTTAAATCGGTGGGCCTTGGTGCCAAGTGCGCTCTCCTGACAGACGGACGGTTTTCAGGAGGGACATCGGGACTTTCCATAGGCCATGTATCGCCGGAAGCGGCGGCCGGTGGGGAATTGGCGTTGGTAGAAACCGGAGACATAATCCAAATCGATATTCCTGAACGTGAGATCAATGTGAAGGTAAGCGACAGCGAGTTAGAAAAACGTCGCGAAGATGAAGAGGCAAAAGGGGATGGCGCCTACAAACCGGGGCCTCGTCGGCGCGAGGTGTCGACGGCACTACGGGCGTACGCATTGCTGGCGGCATCCGCGGACAAAGGGGCCGTTCGGATCGTACCTGATAACTGTTGAGCGAAATATGGAAAAAAACGTTCCATTGTTGGCGATCCCGAATGTATATTATGCCTCTCTGATTTACGCGGAAGTGGCGGAATTGGTAGACGCGCTAGGTTCAGGACCTAGTGGCCGCAAGGTCGCGGGGGTTCAAGTCCCCCCTTCCGCACCATATTAAAAGCCCTGCTGCGGATGATGCATCCCGCAGCAGGGCTTTTTGTATTTTGGGTTCTGTCGAATTACACATTAGTTAGTCCAGTGCGGACAATGTGGGCCGGAAAAACCCGTCCACCGAAGTAGTGTTTCACCGTGAATTTATGTCGTGGTCGTGCAGGGACCAATCCTCTTCTATCAGCCGGGCGCAAGGGCGTGCCTCAAATCCTATGACAATTGAGCCAAGTATAATTCATGTTCTGTCTTCGGATGTGAGCGAAAAAATCGCTGCCGGAGAGGTGATTGAACGTCCGTCGTCGGTAGTGAAAGAGCTGGTTGAAAATTCGCTTGACGCCGGCTCCACGCGGATCGATATCGCACTCGAGGACGCCGGATTTTCATTGATACGTATCAGCGATAGCGGTTCGGGCATGGCTCCTGGGAATCTGGAAAAATGCCTTCTTCGTCACGCCACAAGCAAGATACAAGACCTGAATGATCTCTTTTCCGTCTCAACGTTCGGATTTCGGGGAGAGGCTCTGGCAAGCATTTCCGCGGTTGCGCGCACTGAGATCATCAGCAGCAACGAGGATTCGGGGTTGGGACATCGAATTTTATCGGAAGGTGGTCGGCCGTCGGTTGTGGAGCCCTGCAGAAGGGCAAGGGGAACCACCGTGAGCTGTCGGGACATTTTTTTCAATGTGCCCGCACGAAAAAAATTCATGAAGAGCCGCAAGTCGGAGCGCATGACGGTTGCCAGGCTGGTGGAGCAGCTTGCGATTCCGCACCCGTCGGTGCATTTTACTCTTACTGTCGATGGGAAGTCGGTGGTGGATTGTCCCCCAACGGCGGATCCACGCGAACGAATCGCTCAGATAGCTGGACCCGGGTTCGCAAAAAAACTAATTGAGTGTGAATCCGATCGGGGAGATGTCCACACGTCCATTCTCATCTCACCGCCGTCGGAGGCAACGTCGCGGCCTCGCTTTCAATACCTTTATATTAACCTTCGACGGGTGGACAATGATTCGGTCACGTATGCGGTCAGAGAAGCGTTTTCGCGTTTTATTGTCGGACACCTGAAACCGGCGTGGTTTTGCTTCCTGGATGTCGATCCCACCGAAGTCGATGTAAATGTGCATCCTACCAAGCTGACCGCGAAATTCAGCGATGAAAAGGAACTGTTCAGCACGGTGTTTCATTGCGTCCGCGACGGACTCACCGCTAATTCGGAGCAGGGCACGGAAGCATTCAGGGGGCCACATCACGATAGAGCACCACTTCAGTTTCCCGGCCCCAAAGTGGAGAAAACCGAGGCCAATACAAAGCTGTCGCAACGCCCGGCCGCCTCGTCGTCTCAATCCTCCGGAAGAAAATCTTCACGGAATGACTCCGACGGAAGCCAGACTTCGCTCTCTTTTTTCGGAGTTTTTGATGCGAATGCACCTTCGGAAGACGAGACAGCGAAACATCATCCGGCACCACCTGAGAGGTTGGACCTGATATCCTGCTATCAGATCCACAAAATGTATATACTTGCGCCAATCAAAAATGGTGTTTTCATTATTGATCAGCATGCAGCGCACGAAAGGATTCTCTATGAAGAGGCCGTTGCCGATCTTCAGAAGGGGGGAGCCCAGTCCCAACGGATGCTTTTTCCCATGGTCATCGAGCTGACGCAGGCCGAAAAGTCGGTGGTGCTTGCGGGGCGGGAGTATTTCGCTTCCATGGGATTCGACATCCAGGATTTCGGGGGAACGAGTTTAGCGGTATCGGCGGCTCCCGCAGCGGGAATCGTGACCGGCGCCGGAGTGGAAGAGGCTGTGCGGGAGATGGTACAATTTCTTCTGGATGAGAAGAATTCCCGCTTTTTCTCCGAGCCGCAGAAACGATATGCAGCAGCTTTTGCCTGTGGATCCGCCATCAAGGCGGGTCAGGAACTCAAGCAGGAAGAGATGAATATGCTGCTCAACGGTCTGTTCGCCGCCGAGAATCCGTATACCTGTCCTCATGGACGGCCGACTGTTGTTCGGATTTCACTTGATGAGTTAAAGCGCCGTTTCCTTCGCTGAGTCCCGCTTGGAGTTTCTTGAACGAGGTATGCCGGCATTCTTGACGATCGGTAAAATGGATGACACATCTCAATTCTTCGGACGCCCGCGACAATTATGCAGCACCCACCGTGGCGCTGAAAACTGTCGGTTGTCGAACAAATCAGGAAGAAATCGCCGCTTTGGAGAGCCGTTTTCGGGTTGAGGGGTATCGTATTGTCGCATCAGTGGAAGATGCCGACGTTATTGTGATAAATACCTGTTCGGTTACCGCACACACCGAGAGCAAGACACGCAGAATGATCCGGACAACTGCGAGGAAGGCCGGAAAAGCCCGGCTGATCATTACCGGATGTCTGGCTCAGCAGCATCGAGAGGCTCTGTGCGCTGAAATCCACGGGGTGACGGTAGTCGGGAATGCTCACAAAATGCTGATCCCTTTACTTCTGCGCGAAACACCGGGGGTGTATGTTTCCGAACTCACACCGCAAACACCGGTGGAGGTATCGGAGGCTATTGCCCGGGATGGCCCGAGCGGGCGGCGGTCCCGGTACTCCCTTAAAATTCAGGAAGGCTGCGATTTCTCTTGTTCCTACTGTATTGTTCCACGGCTTCGCGGCCCTTCACGCTCTTCAGAAGAAGAAATCCTGGTGACGAAGTTTGGAGATGCGGTACGCGCCGGGTTTCGTGAAATTATTCTGACCGGTACGCATATCGGACAGTATCGAGGTGGCTGTGGGCTGGATGGGCTCTTGTCTCGGCTCCTTTCAACCGAGGGTGATTACCGTATTCGTCTCAGTTCTCTTGATCCGCGAGATATCACCGGCAATCTTCTGGCTCGTGTGGCTGAAGATGAACGCATTTGTTCTCATTTGCACGTGAGTGTCCAATCACTCTGTATGAATGTCATTCAATCCATGAACCGGGGGTGGAACGGTTTCGAGTCGGTACTGGAGATGCTGGCCCGATTTCGAAGGGAGTACCCCTTTTTGGCTCTCGGTGGGGACTTCATTGTCGGTTTTCCCGGGGAATCCGAGGATATGTTTTCGGAAACGGTGAGGAAAACAGGGTCTGTTGGATTCACCTACGGCCACGTTTTTCGTTATTCGCCTCGTCCTCAAACACCCGCGGCTCAGATGGATGGGCAAATTCCGGAATCTGAAAAGACGCGCCGAAGCAGTGAACTACGTGGGGTCCTCATGGAGGGACGAAACCGGTTCGCTCAACGGATGATCGGAAAATCGGTCCGTATTATCGTAGAAAAAGGCCGAGAGGTAGTTGGGAAAACCTCGAATTACCTGTCGGTTACCGTGCCGGGTGAGCGTGCGGGAAAAGGGGAGTGGTACGAAACGGTGATAGAACGGTACAATGAAAAATCCGGGATTTGTATCGGGAGAAAAGCAGTGGGGAATGCTGATGGGTGAAATGGCCAACGCACGATATCGACGCATAGTTGAGCGGATAGACGGGTTACCGTCCTTGCCGTCGATCGTGACGCGGCTTATAAAGGTGGTAAACTCGCCCGATACGGCCGCTGAAGACGCGGCGGTTCTCATAGAAAAAGACCCGGCATTGACCAGCAAGATTCTTCGCTTGGCAAACAGCGCTTTTTATGGGCGTCCCCGGGCCATATCATCTGTACCAGGTGCGGTAGTAGTTCTCGGGTTCAATACGATCAGATCGTTGGCTCTTGGTGCTACAATCATGAAAATCCTCCCGGCTGGGAACTCGCGAGGATTTGATCAAGCCGATTTCTGGCGTCATTCGATCGTATGCGCGATGACGGCAAAAGCAATCGCTCGCCGGCGCCTGAATCAATTATGGATTGATCCGGAAAGCGCATTTTGTGCTGGAATTCTGCATGACATCGGGAAACTTATCCTCAGCGAAACTATCCCCAACGAGTACGCCGAGGTGTGTGAACGAGCGCGCAACGATGGACAGGCGCTTATCGAATGTGAACGTTCCGTCCTGGGGTTCACCCACGCGGAAGTCGGTTCGGCGATTGCGGATAAATGGGCGCTGCCCGCGGATCTTGAGCATTGTCTGGTATATCACCACACTCCCGGCGAAACAACGGAGTTCAAAGAGTTGATTAGTGCGGTTCATCTCTCGGATATCATGACCCATACCATCGGCATCGATTTGTGGATAGGTGAACGGAAACCCGCCGAATGGACCGAAGCTCGAGCGGCGCTCGGGCTTACAGAGAGCGACGAAGAACCGATCCTGACCGGTGCACGTGATTCACTTACCCAGTCCGAAGAATTCTATCGGATGTTGTCCGGGTAGAAGCTTCTAGAGCGATATGCGCGGTTAACGCGGAATGTGAATCGATTATTTTACTTTTACGGAGAGATCGTGGCTACAAAGCAATATGTGATTGACAAGATTCGTAGCCTGCCAAGTCCACCGGCCGTCCTTCAACAGGTTGCCAAAGTGGCACGGGATACCGAATCCTCGGTTGATGACATGGTAAAGGTGCTCCGGACTGATTCGGTTATGGGCGGAAAGGTGCTTCGTCTGGCAAACTCCGCGTACGCGGGACTACCGAACTCCGTCGGTTCTTTGGAGAATGCGGTTGTCGTATTGGGTATGAACAGAATCTATTCACTGGTGCTTTCTTCGTCGATTTACTCTCATTTAGGTCTTCCTCATGGTTTTCTTTTCACGGACTTTCAGAAACACTCATTCGCGGTCGCGGCGATTGGGGAATCTGTTGCGCGATATTTAAAACGGTATGACTCAATTGACTCATCCGATATTTTTTGTGCGGGTTTACTTCATGATATCGGCAAGCTTGTCATGGGTACCATTATGCCGGAGGAATTCGAAAGGATTCGTGCCGCCATGAACGAAGGCGAGCGTGCGTTCTGCGAAGCCGAAGACGAGGGATGGCATTGCGATGCCGGAGGAATTCTCGCGGAGGCGTGGAATTTTCCTCCGGTGCTTGAAGCGTGTATTCGCAATCATCATTGTCCTGCTTCGGCGGGGCACTATAAACGTTGGGCTGCAATAATCCATGTCGCCGACGCTATGGCGCATGTAGTCGGATCTCAGACTATCCCGCACGAAAAAAAACCTCCTTTGGATGGAAATGTTACCGAAATTCTGGGTCTCCCACCGGAGCGTTTCCGGGCGATTACCAATGAGGTGCTTTCGGATTCGGAGAGATTCGACGCCTGAATTGAGCGATTTTGGTGAGAAAGTGGCGTAAGCTCATGATACGAGATGAGTTGAAGGAATCGCAGTGCATACATCTGAGGTATGGACGGTGCCGCCCCGCGGGATGGAACTCATATCGGCCATTCGGCTTTGCTGTGGAGGTCTTGATTGAGGTGGATAAATGCACCGCATTGATAGATTCCGGACTCTATATCGAAGGGTTGAGTATAGAATGAGCAAAAAAGTCGAAATATTTTCGTACGATAATTACAGGGATTTTCTGAGAGAATACTATCTCGAACAGAAGCGAATGTCACCTTCATTTTCGTATCGTTTCATTGCCGGGAGTGTCGGGTTCAAATCGGCAGGGCATTTCACTCAGATCTTGAGTGGGAAAGTGAACATTTCGATCAAACTAATCGACAGGTTTTCCGAATTTCTCAGACTGTCCGACACTGAGGCGGAGTACTTCAGAAATCTGGTACTGCATAATCAGGCAACGAATGAAACTGAACGCGAAAAGTACGGAAAGAAACTGGTCATATTGCGGCAAACAAGAATAAGAATGGTAAACAGCGAGCAACTTGCATTCTATTCCCGCTGGTACTACAGTGCTATTCGCGAACTGTTTACGTACTACAGTTTTTCGGGTGACTATGCCGATCTCGCACAGCAGCTCCGCCCTTCGATAACAGTTCGTCAGGCAAAAGAAGCTGTTGACCTGCTGGTTGAATGGGGTCTGATCAGCAAAGACTCCAACGGCTTCTTGCGGCCCGTCGACACCCAGATCAGTTCTCCCAGAAATACGAGTAAAACAGTTGGGCAGGCTCTGATCAACGAAACACTGGCTCTGGCCTATGAGGCTCTGAAATCACCCGATTCATCCACTTGCGATTGTTCGACGGTCACCCTCGCCTTCTCTCCAGAGCAACATGACGAAATTGTACGGGAAATCCGTCATTTCCGCCGAAGAATCATGAGAATTGCCGCAAGCAGTGGAAATGCGACCAAGCGGCTTCACCAGTGCAATATCCAGCTTTTTCGCATATCCAAATAGTTCAGGTTCAACCCGAATTCGACAATCGACTCATAATGCCGTGAGGAGAATTGCGAAATCGTGCTAAGGCGGGTTTCCAGACGGACAATCCATGGTGTTTAGTAAAATAAACACTTTTTCACAAAATTTCTCTCATGGCTTCAAGAAGTGAACTAAATTACCAATAGTTCGCTGACGAGTCTGAATTGTACCCAATATGGGCTTAAAAAGAAATGCTGGATTCGGTTTCGACTGTCAAGAGACGCCGTACCGCGCTGCGCTGAGCGGTGTCGAAGTGAGCG
>CAYFVL010000250.1:0-8744 GCA_964346405.1 uncultured Fibrobacterota bacterium | reverse complement strand
AGTCGATTGCGCTTAAGGCGACATTCTCGGATCGGTCCTCATCGCTGTAGAGCTTCATTTTCAAAGCCAGTGTTGTGTCGGCCCCGGTTTTTGCGACTGCAAACAATTCTAATCCCGATTCAAGCCCACCTGATTCTTCGTTCTCCTTAACGGAGACACCAAGATCCATCGACACTGCCGCACAGCAGCCCACAAAGGCACTTCCCTTTGTCGAAATCTGAACCAGAAGAAAGATATCGGTGCAATCCCCGTCAATCATGTCGGTATCGATTCGCCTCAGAATGTCGAACAGATTCAGTCCATTCTCCGAAGGTACATTGATATCAAACGTCCCCTGCGCCTGAGCAAGGGCAAAACTTCCCTCGGCTTTGCCGCCAATTTTGATCGTTTTCTCCTCTTTCCAGTTGGCGGTCGCGCCAAATGTGGCCTCGGCGCAATGACGAAGGAACTGAGCACCGATAGTGCCGTCTACAACTGTCGATTCTTCAAAGAAGTTAATGTTGCATTTCTTGTTGAACTCCTCGATCTCTTTGGAGAACGACCCGCCGGTGCTGAACAGTTTCTTTTCGAATATTTTGAGTTCGGCCTCTTTTGCCGGACCGCTTCGCCTTTTTGTTTCGGCTTCGGCTTCCCTCTGCTCCTTTTTCAATTGCTGCAGAACCTGTTTTCTATTGAACCAGCGATTATGTGATCTGACTTTTTTACCCCGGACGCGAACCATACGCTTCCCGGAAACCCAGAATACCTCTCTCACATCACCAGACTTCATTTTGTGACCGGCGGCGACAATATTCGCATACCGTTCTTCATCGGTCAGAATCTGCTCTTTTATTTCAGATATGCGCGCATCGAGATTCAGGATGATTTCCTCTGCTTCGGCATCACTCTCCGCGTCGACAAACTCCTTCATGACATGAAGCACGGCCTGCGCCTCGGCTTTTCTGTCCCTTTCCTTGTGTCCTGTTTTCTCTACGAGAAAAACTTTCATATACGGAGTGAATGCATCCATCCATTTTATCTCGCGCTCGATCTCAGCCATTTGAGACGGATCGACAATGCCGATTTCATCATCGGCGGTATCGTAGAAAACCTCACCTTCGTCGGAAATCGCCACTTCCTCCGCCGCTACCACCCGCCTCTCAAACCGCCGCTCATCGTACACCACCGCGTCTTTCTTCGTAACCTTCGTCTTCTCGGCGGGGGCTTTGAGGGTGGGGCATTTTCCTTTGTCGAAGAACATTATTTCCACGCGACGGTTTTCGGCGGTGCGGTAGTTAGCTTTTTCGGCTTCTTCGATCGGGATCGATTCGCCGCAAGGGTAAATTCCTTCGCCGTTTCGGCCGTAGGTCAGTATCGGCGGGAGCTGTTCGCCGGTTTTGGCCGCGAATCCTTCAACGACCATGTCCCGAATAAGCCGAAACATAGCGCCCCAGGTTTTCGGGCCGATCCTGCCGTCTATCGCCAGATCATCGTTATACCGGGTGTTGTATTCGGTCTGGAATCCTTTCAGCCCCTGTTCGGTTTTGGGACCGTATTGGTTATCAACGCCGCCCGGATCACAGTTCCAGCCAAATCCCGAAGCCAGCGACGCACATATCTGCTGAAAGTCTTTTATTCTGGAGGCGAAATCCACACAGTCAAGCCAACCCTCTTCGTCGCCGTCGAGAATCGCCTTGACCGCTTCGGCGCGAAATTGCGACAAGTCGTAGTTGTACGACGGGTCCCCCGATGTATCGGAGTGGCCGAACAGCACGGTTTCCTTGTCCGTGTTTTCATAAGCGAATGCAAGGGCGGCAACCAGCGATCCGATCAGTGCGCCCCCGGGATCGAGGGACGGCAATGAACTGTTGTGATGGAACTGCACGTCGGGAATCTCTACAAAATCGCAGAGGGTTCTGGCGGTGTTGACCGGGATTTTTCCGCGCTCGGGAGCCTTTTTCCCTTTCGCACCGGCATCGAACTCCAGTTTGGGGCTATCTGATTTGCACTTCACCAGGTCGACTTCCCACTCTGCCGAAGCGAAACCGTCCCGGTTTGTACCGGTGACCGTGTCGACAAGAACGGGCGACTCTCCGGAAACATCGAAAATGTTGAACGTGGTATCTTCACCGTTGGCCAGATCTTTTGTCTGCACCTTGAGAAGAACCGTATCTCCGGGGACGGCTTCTTTTGGAGATTCGCCTTTGCGATCGTCGTCGGCATGTTCGAATTGCGGATACAGAAGCTTTATTTTCTCGAATGCTTTCTTCTGCTCCATGTATTCGATCAGGTCGTCGGTAGCGGAGCGTTCGGGTTTGGTTGGTTCCTTTTCTTTTCTCAGGCCCAGGATCAGGTGCCCGATTTCGCCCAGTGGAGCATCCGATCCCGGGTTGAACACGACCCAGGGCTTCAGATCGGGCGCCAAAGGGCGAAAGAGGATCGCGCACTGATACCGTCGAAAGTGGGTTGTGATATGATCGATTTCGTCCCATCTCGCGTTGTGGATGTCGACGTACCGGGGGACGAAGTTGTGCCGTCCCCAGATCTCCCCGGATATCTGCTCGATCTCAAAATCGCTCTGCCCCGCCAGGGCCTCGGGGATGAGACGTTCATCCCGGACCCGAAATGGGCAGTCGACCGGCGCCACGTAGTAGTCCGGGTACACGAGCACTTCATGAAACATGAATCGCGTGCATTCCCGCGATTCACAGGATTGGCAGACTCCAGGCAGGTTCTCAGTCACTTAGGTGCCTCACATCTAACCCAGGTTTCGCAATCAACTCACGGCATTCTGCGTAACTTGGGCGAACGATTTATGGTGCGTTCCTGATTTGGTAGTAGAGTTTTCCTCCGCCAAATGTGAAAAGATCGAATATAATATAGCTCCGGTCTACCGCGCGACGCCGGAACAGGGTTTTCGAACCCCCGTGCACCGGCTTACGCGCAATGCGGTAAGTCGATTACGGAAGCCGGGTTAACCCGACTTCGACAGTCGAGAGACCCCGTATCGAGCGGATCGATGTATTGCGATGCACTGAGCTGCACTGCGGTGTCTAAGTGAGCGGAGCCGAAGTGAGCGGAGCCGAAATGCCGAGGGGAAGAGCAGTATGTGTAAGATTCTGATAAATTATTTTTGTATTTTGCTCCTTCGAAATGTAGATGAACCCCTTCGAAAAGATCTCAAATGATATTGTTTCGGACTTTCAAAAGAAATTTTGGCGAGATTCAAAAACTTGTAGGAAGCCGCTTCCTTACCGCTCAACTCTTACCTTTGCTTGTTCAAAGAATAAACACCAGCATACGAAGAATAGTTGTTGAGTACCCGTACGTAGACAAAGACTATAGAGATACATATTACCATGACTTCTCGAAAAGGCATGGTGACTTTGACCGGAACTGTGTCCGCTTGCATTTCTTTACAAATGAATTCAACGACATCCTTATAGATTTGACTAATGATACCTACCATCAGTTCAGATTCGGATATGGAGGGTTCATGGTTTTGCGGGACACAAAAGTCGGAACAGGCGGACGAAGCTACCTTGAGCCTACTGCTATAGGCAACAGGGCCGATGGATTTCTGTGCGTTGAAGAGACATCTTCTCATTTACGCGGTTTCAGATTTCAAGCGCGAGCCTTCCCCTGGATGCAGCAAGACGGAAATATCACTCGATGCGCACATGTGGCTTTGTGGAGCATCATACGTTACTTTACTGATAAATACCCTTATTACCCGGAAATAACTCTTCATAGAATAACAGAACTGCTGGAATCCGAACAGCGTAAAAACCCATCGATTGGAATGACCATTGAGCAAATCGCGCAGATTTTTCGGGACAGCAGATTCTTCCCCGGGATTTATTTCAGAGAAGCAATGAGCGACGTAAGCTTTAACCGGTTGCTGTATGTCATGATTGAATCCGGCCTCCCATATGTTGCCGCGCTTAGCCGGGGAACAGGTGAGGGACATGCTATTGCAATCATTGGTCACGGACCGGTTTCGAATGCCGAATCCATACTTGCCGGAAAAAATGGAATCGTGGATACGTCGGAGCTTGTTGACTATCTGATTGCATCCGATGATAATCACTTGCCATATACACGGGTTGAGAAGGATAGTGGCCGGATTCTCAATTCGAACGGCCATGTTTACGGATACGGCAATATCCATGCCGTTGTCGTTCCATTTTACGAAAAAATGTTCCTCGATATATGTGCTATTTTCGGTGGCGCCAATTACCAGGGCTGTCTTCAAGTGATTGAAAACAACTATCTTGACTTGCCCCGAAAAGAACCTGTTGTCCGAAGAGTTCTTCTTACTTCCTCCAAATCGTATAAAACATTTATGGTCGAGAATTGCCCCGACCAAACCTTGAGCAACATCGTTTCGCTGATCGAAATGCCGAAATTTATCTGGCTTGCCGAATATTCGATGCCTGAAGAATATAATAACGGGGAGATTGGATGGTGTATTATTCTCGATGCCACAGCTATGAATTACCAGCAGAATATTTTCCTCGCGATAAGGCACCGCAAACGGCTTATCGTAAATCGCGGGGTAGTTTATCCCAACGCCGAATCGCCTCTGGAGCAGTATTTGCTTGAAACCAATACAGGCATAAGGTATACTAATAATTTGGAGGCAATATGAATCTTGAGAAAGCCCGTGCGGATTTGTGGGAGAAAGTTGCCACGAAAACCGAACCTGTAGACCCTCAAAAGATACGCCGCTACGAACATGAGTTAAGCGAGAATTACGCGAAATACGTGCTAGAGAGCCGTGCGGCTGCAAAAAAGACGGCTGAAATGAGTAAGCGTATCTGCGTTGGGTAGCTACAAATTTTTGCATTTTCTTTCGAGACAAACTCTCGGCAAAAACCACCCACATCTCGGCGGCATGTCTTGACCCAAGTTTCGACAATCGACTCACGGCATTTCTGCGTAAGCTTTTATCCGAAAGCTCATTCCGGCCTATCAGGAAAGTAGCTGACTGATCAGCAGGTTTACAATAAGTATAAGAATAGAAGCGGCAACCACGGCTTTGCGTACCGATTCCCCCACCCCGACCGCGCCTCCGGTTGTATAATATCCAAAATAGCACCCGCAGAGAGTCATGATTCCGCCGAACATAAAGCTTTTCAGAAGTCCTATCACCACGTCGCTTGTCTCAAACAGCAGACGCATGCTGTTATAGAACATGGACGGTTCAAGCCCGAGAGCGAACATGGATAACAACTGGGCACTGATGATGGCCGCCAGGCACCCGAACACAAAAAGTATCGGAACCATGACGAATCCGGCAATTATCCTTGGCGAAACAATGTAGGTCAGTGGATTGAGAGACAGGCACACCATCGCATCGATCTGTTCGGTAACCCGCATAGTGCCTACCTCGGCGGCAAGCTTTGCGGCTACACGTCCGGCAAGGACCAGGCCAATCAGCGTCGGTCCCAGTTCGGTGAGTACTACTCGTATGACCAATGTTCCCAGATAGCTCAGACCGAAGTAGTCGCCGGCGAGATACTTCACCTGCCAGGTAGTAATGAATCCGGTAAAAGAAGCCGCAAGCAGGACGATACCGAACGACCGAATACCAATAACGACCATCTGCTCAAGTACGAAATCCCATCGTTGCCGTGCCGTGAAACTCTGGAAAAGCAGAATAGTCATCGAGCCCAGCCGCTCAAAGGAATCCCTTGTGGTGGCCCCAAGACTTTCGGCTACTGAATCCAGCGTCTCTAAAGGCTTACTCATGCGACTGTTACTCTCGCCGGTTGTTTTTCATTCTTTGAGCAGGGAAATAGCGCAAATCTTTCGGACTATGGGATCCAACCGCAAACACGGCTTTCCGCGCCGGGGGGATCAAACAAAGTGATTTTTCGAATAGCGGACGATACGCAATAGAATCGTACGATCGTCGGATACTGAGTCTAATCGTTTACCCCTTCCGAAGCGGGGCCACCGGTATTATTCGACCCGTAAGAGGAATCCGCCCATATTCTTCGCACATTTTCCAATCCCACGACCGCACCCGCGCTTCCGTGCTTTCGAGCGGTTTGATAAAAGAACCGCGCCTGTTCCAGAAGCTCTTCCTCGAAGGCAAGATTTCCCCCGAGAAGGGCCAATTCGGCAAAATCGGGAAACAAACGCAATCCCTCGCGAGCCTCGGAAAGGGCCAGGTTCCTATTTCCCATACGTTGCTGCAGATCGACGATACGATACAGCAGCCACCGTTGCGAAGAATCCCGCTGAAATGCGCGCCGTAGATAATATAGCGCTTTGGCGTCATTCCCCATGTTCTCATGTATTTCCGCCATTAGCATGAGAACATGAACGGCATTTTCACCGTCCGAGGGATACTCCGAGAGCCACTTGAGAGACTCGACCGGGTCATCGAGATCCCGGTAGATCTCTCCCAAAGCGATATAGGCCTGCGATTGGTCCGGATGGCTCTCCACAATACGCTCGAAGGATACGGCTGCTTGTTCGTGCGCTCCGACGGCTCGATAGGACGCCGCTTTTAGCATTTGTCCCTTGACGTCGTCGGGTTCGAGAGGCAGTGCCCGCTCCAGTACGGCAATGGTTTCGGCGTAGTCACCCAGGCCATAGTAGGCGATTGCAAGATTCAAATGCCCCCGATAAAACTTCGGTGCCCGCATTACCGCGACTCTATAGTATACGATTGCCCGTGGAAGACTGTCGAGTCGGTAGTAGGCGTTTCCCATATTGAAGGCCGCGGTTGCCGGGTTTTCGCCGACCGCCAGGGCCTGCCGGTACACCGCAACGGCATCGAGAAAATTCCCCTCGCTATAAAGCTCGTTGGCGCGGGTGGTCAGGGAATCCGCCGCGGTTGCCGTGAACGCAACGATTGGGAAAACCAGAATGCCGAAGCGGATAGCGTTCGGTATTCGCGCTCTCAGGGTCTTGAGAATTCCACCACCTGAAGTGTTCACATTGTCCTTTTGCCGCATGGGACTGCTCACTCGAGGGTAATTTCAATTGGCTGTCTTCTTCGCACTTTGACGGGTACCCCTTTGTACGTTGCCGGTTTGAACCGCCATCGACTGAGTGCCTTGCGTACCGAAGAGGACAATGAGGGATGCGGGCTTTTTTCAATTTCGACCGATTCGACTCGCCCTTCACGATCTATAACCAGAATTGCCATGACCGTCCCGCTGATGCCAAGCTCGATTGCCCGAAGCGGCACTTCCGGGGGCGGGGTGTAGAGCTTGACCAGTTCCTGATCAGTCTGCCCCTCATCAACGACCATCGCCTCCAGATCTCCGGTTTCCATTGCCACCCCTTGACCACCGGCGACATCCAGATCAGGAGTGAACTTCATCATCATATCACTTTGCACCGACCGGGTTTTAGCCTGAACCATATCACGAAGCTCTTTCCTGATCTCTTTGGGCTTTTCCTCCCTGGGGCGAACCATTTCGGCGACCAGCCGCCTTTTCCCCGCGTCACGCACTTCGGGAACATCGAATCCACCAAAAAGATTGTGGAGCGCGGGAATCATGGTGAAAAGCAGGAGATTGACCAGACCGGATAGAACCAGTATCGCGGGCCATCTGACAAAGGGATTCCGTAACATGATCGCGCTACTCTTTCTCGGCGGCAATAGAGACTTTTTCCGCCCCCGCCATTGTACAGCGATCCATAACAGCTACCGCCTTCCCGATTTCCGCCTGTTTATCGGCCACGATAACAACCGACATGTCCGGACGCTTCGTGATTTCCTGCTCCACCAGAGTTGTCAAGCGCTCCATACTAATCTGTCGGCCATACACGTGAATACTTCCTTCGCGCGAAATACCAATCATCATGACCTTGGAGCCTTGAGAAACCGCCGACTGTGCTTTGGGTTTGGAGACCTCGACCCCGGTCTGTCGATTGAAATTGGTGGTAATAATGAAAAAGATCAACAGAATGAATACCATATCGATAAGCGGGCCCATATTGATTTCGGCACCGGCGGAGTCATTGTCGAGAAACCGGAACTGATCAAACCGACTCATTACCGGCCTCCTGGGGTATATCGCTCGTATTCGGAATTCTTTGCGGCTCTCGATTCTCCTTCGCCAGTCGCTCTCCGTCACGTATCAATGCGCCGATCAACCAATTCCTCCGACTCAGCAAGTAGTTGTGAAACAGGAGTGCCGGAAACGCGACCGTGAGACCGGCTTGCGTGGTCAGCAGAGCGATGCTTATCCCCTCGGCCATAAGGTGTGGGTTCCCGATTCCAAAGCGCATTATTGCTCTGAAAGTATGCACCATTCCCACAACCGTTCCCAGTAGTCCCAGAAGAGGGGCAACCGATATCCAGGCGCTCATCGTGGAAAAACCGGCTTCGAGTTCCGGCACGACACTGAGAAGGAATTCTCTATAGTGAAAATGAAAATCCCTGCGACCGGAACGAAACTCGGGAAACCTGCTCCACAACCGCCGAAAGGCATCATCCTTCACGTTCGCGGTTTCGGAATGGGAACGATCTCCGGTCATGAGCGCTTTTCTCGCCGAGGCGATTCGGCGGATAACCCACAATCGCTCAAACCCCAGCGACCACACTACAACCGACACAAAAAGAATCGGCCACATGAGGATTCCGCCCTTGTCGAACGCTGCAAAGAACAACTCTATCGGGTTTGGCATTTTTCCGGCTTGGTTTACGGGTCCGAAATTCTGTTTCTTCGTGACTATTCAACGCCGCTTGATCTCAAGTCGGCTTTCTTCGTTGCTTGTTTGGGCCATAGTCCCTGAGC
>CAYFVL010000249.1:0-8916 GCA_964346405.1 uncultured Fibrobacterota bacterium | reverse complement strand
TACAATGAATCGCGCGCCGGCTTACGCAGAATGCCGTGAGTTGGTTGCGAAACTTAGCTTAGGGTTAGCGTAGAAATGAATTTGCATTTTCTCGCGCAGCTATTTTTGTGGATATCGAGGCGCATCTCGCAGAGCTATAGCAACGGCGCTATGCTCAAGAGATGCAACGAAGAAAGCCGACTTGAGATCAAGTGAGAGTGGAGAGGTTATTCCGTTGCGATTCATTAGAGGCACACACGCGTGAGCGTTGAGAAGCACTCCGCACCGCCGGCAAGCGGGAGGACGTTCGCGTTGCGAGGTCTTCATCTGCGAAACCTGGGTTAACGTGATTGGCAGGGCAGGGTAGATTTTGCGAAGTAATCCCGGACGGCCATTATCGTCCCGAGTTTCCCCTACTTCCCCAACCCCCCTTTCACGGTATGTATTTTGCACAATCGACTTTGCTTTTCCCTGAATTGAGCGAGTTTCCGCGAGTGAATCGTTCAGCTAGCCCAGGTTTCGCAGTCGAGAACCGCCGTACCGAGCGGAGCCGAGGTAGAGCCGATCGCAAAATGCCAAAATGGAACCATAATGACTGCTTTGATTCTCGTTGTTGTCGGGCTGGTAGCAATATCCTTTTTCTGCTCCATACTCGAATCGGCGCTTCTCTCGGTCACCGATGCTCATATCGAGACGCTGATCGCCCGAAAACGTCCTCATGGAAAAATCCTTCGCCGGCTCAAGCAGCAGATTAATAAACCGCTTTCGGCCATCCTGACGCTGAACACAATCTCGAACAGCGCGGGGGCGGCGATTGCCGGATCGATGGCTCTCAGCGTGTGGGGAAACAAATGGGTCGCGCTTTTCTCGGCCGCGCTCACTCTTGTTATTCTGATTTTCTCAGAAATAATACCCAAGACGCTGGGAGCAACTTACTGGAAGGGTCTCTCACCGTTCACCGCGTGGAGCCTCCGCATTATGGTGGTGGGACTCACGCCTCTAGTGGTGCCGGTGAATCTCCTGGCTCGTCTAATATCGGGAGGGCATGGCACCGAAGTGATAACCAGAGAGGATGTCCTGAGTTCGATTCGTCTGGCTTACAACAGGGGAGTGGTAGACTCTTCGGAATACGCCACGGTTACCCGGGTTCTGGGACTCAAAAAAATTGCCATTTCAAAGGTCATGACACCTCGGACAGTCGTATACTCACTTGAACCCGAGAGGACGGCCGGATCGGTTCTCAATGATGCCGGTTTTCTCCAGTTTTCGCGAATACCGCTATACGATGCAGCCACTAACAAGGTGCAGGGCCTGGTTTTGCGGCGTAATATCATTCTTCGAGTCGCCGAAGACAAGCCGCAAACGGTCCTGCGCGATATGGCGTCCGAACCGGTTTTCATACCGGGTTCTTTGTCGGTGTATACCCTGCTGGATCGGTTGATCACTCAGAATCTGCATTTTGTGTTTGTGATCAATGAGTATGGCGACTATAGCGGCATTGCTACTATGGAAGATGCTATCGAAACGTTGATTGGAAGAGAAATCGTCGATGAATCCGACAAAGTCGTGGATATGCGGAAGCTTGCTCGGGAACTCGGAAGATCGGGGTCGGATACCGGGCAGGATGTCTCTTCCGGGGTCGGCGGACCGGGAAGCGAAAATCAAGGCAGGGGATGATGCGAGATTGTCTCGTCACCCCCATGCGGAACCGACTGAAACCAAAGGATTACGATATGAAACAGATGCCGATTCGAACGAAAATAGTAGCTACGCTGGGCCCTGCCAGTAGCTCGCGGGAAAAGATAGAAGACCTTATTCTAGCCGGTGTGTCGGTGTTTCGAATCAACTTCTCACATGGTGAACGCGAAGGCCATGCCGCTACGATCGAAGCCGTACGGAAGGTGAGCCGAAAGCTGGATGTGCCGGTCGCGGTACTCGCCGACCTTCAGGGCCCGAAAATTCGTACCGGCAAAACTCCGGGCGATTTGCCGATCGAGCTTAAAAAGGGGAAAATGGTGGAACTGGCCGCCGGAAAAGGTGAATCGAACGAAAAGATCATTCATGTGGGATATCCGCCTTTAGTCGACGAGGTCGGGGTGGGAAAGGATATCCTCATCAATGATGGTGCGATTCGGCTGAAGGTGATCCAGAAAGACAAACCTCGCGGTCGTCTGATATGCTCGATAGAGAATACGGGGGAGTACTCGTCCGGTAAGGGGGTGAATTTCCCCGACATAGAGTTAAGTCTGCCGGCGCTTACCACGAAGGATCGCAAGGATCTTGCCTTTGCGTTGACTCAGGAAATCGACTACATCGCACTTTCGTTTGTTCGCCATGCCGAAGACCTCAAGCCGCTGCACAGGGCGGTGAAGAGGAGTGGAAAGCCGGTCGGGATCATCGCGAAAATCGAAAAGCCCGAAGGTGTCCGCAATGCCGAGGCGATTCTCTCCACCGTGGACGGCATTATGGTCGCTCGGGGAGATCTTGGCGTAGAGACTTCGGCCCAGGACGTTCCCGTGTACCAGAAGCGCCTGATTGATGGTGCTAATCACAAAGGCAAGCTGGTCATCGTTGCCACCCAGATGTTGGAATCCATGATCAAAAGCCCTCGTCCGACTCGTGCCGAGGCCTCCGATGTGGCGAACGCAATTTTTGACGGCGCCGATGCGGTCATGCTGTCGGGAGAGACTGCGGTGGGACAATACCCGATTCGTGCTGTGACCATGATGACCGATATCGCGGCAACAGCCGAGAACAGCGAATACTATCCAAGAGATCCTGTGGACCTTTCACTTCGGGAGTACTATCCTCCCGACGCTATATGTGAGGCTGCCCGGTGGGCTGCCACGGATTTGGGGGGAGCGCCGATCGTGGTGTTCACCCGCTCGGGCAATACCGCGTTTTATCTCTCCAAATTGCGCAATTTTTCGCCAATTTATGCCTTCACTCCGGAGCCGGCAACCGCCCGGGCCATGTCTCTTGCGTGGAATGTGAGAGCGCTGGAGTATGGTATTCAGAAGGATGTTGTCGAGCTTATTGCCGGGGCCGAGGATATTCTTCTTAAGAGACACCTCGTTCGACCGGGAGATCTGGTTGTATTCGTCGGAGGGACTCTTCCGGTCACCGGAGCCACCAACTTTCTTCGAATCAAACCGATCGGTACCGAATAGAGCCCTCCCATTCTTCCCGCGTTGACTTCCCCGACCCTTCGTGATATCATCATACTGCGAAGGTTGGCGGCTGATATTACGATGGATATGTAGTTCTGTCCGAAAACTCCGGAAACTGAGACTGAGCTGAGGAAACGAACACTGAGCATAGTCGAAGTGCCCGTTTCCGGAAAGCCCTGTGTAGTATCCAGGATTTATCCAAAAGCTTACGCAGAATGCCGTGAGTTGGTTGCGAAACTTGGGCCGGCTAACGTGACTCGCCACCGAACAAGTCTATGACCGTGAAATCTCAATATCGATATCGTACATCGGACTTCTATACATGGCCACACTGATTCTATACACAAATGAGGGTGAGCGACATGAGCAGATAGATAGTTTCACGACTATCGGCAGACATCCCAACAACAAGATTGCCATAACTGATCAGCTTGTATCTTCGGAGCATTGCATTATCGTTTTCGATGATCTTAGGGGATACATTGTAAAAGATCTCAAGAGCCGAAACGGCACCTACCTGAACCAGGAACTGCTCACACGAGATCAGGTATTGAAGGATGGTGATAAAATCGTTGTCGGACGAACCCACTGTCGGTTCAAGACAGCGGACGAGATTGTCAACAGAGTGCGGCTCGCCGATTCATCCGATGAGCCCTGTATTCGCTCCTCGATAGCCCCGAGTGACAGCAACCTGTTTCTTCCCGAAGCGAGCATAAAAGATGCCAGGCACCTTCGAGTGGCCTATGAGCGGCTTCGACAACTGCTGATCCTGCAACGTGATATCAGTCTTACCGATGATATCGATACTACTCTGAAGCGTGTTCTCGACATAACATTCAAATTTATAAAGTGTGACCGCGCAACTATCCTCTTGTCCGATCGAGATGGACAGATGCGTCCGCGGGCGTATCGGACAAAGCACAAAGATGACGAGATGACGGTTTCTTCCACGATGGTGAAGCATATCGTAGAGGAACGGAGAGGGATCCTTACCTTTGATGCGGCGGTCGACGGACGATTCAAAGAAGCTCAGTCGGTTCGGTTACAAGGCATAAAGTCGTCTATGGCGGCGCCTATTCTGGATGGGGAAGATTTGCTCGGTATCTTTGTAGTTGACTCGAAAGCAGAGGTGAACGCATTTCAGGAACAGGATCTTCAAATGATCACAACCATTGCGAAACAGGCGGCCGGCTTCGTGCAGAACCGAATCATTCACGACGAACTTCGTCAGTTCTTCGACCGTTCCGTCAGCACTCTCGCAACCATGGTCGATGCTCGTCATCCATTGACGGCCGGTCATTCGGAGCGGGTAACGTTTTATGCCATGCTGATCGGAAGGGAACTTCGGCTCCCGGAAAGCACTATCGAGACACTCCGCTTTGCCGCATTGCTCCACGATATCGGGAAGATTGTCATTTCGGATAAGGTATTGCTGAAAAATGGCCGGTATTCCAGGAAAGAACTCGAAGAGATGCGGACTCACCCGGGCAAGACAAAGAGCATCCTCGAGAAATTCAAGTTCCCCAAAGCTCTCGGAGATGTCCCGTACCTTGCCTCGCTGCACCATGAAAAGATCGATGGGTCGGGGTATCCAAACGGTATCAGTGGAGACAAAATTCCGTTCCTGTCGAGAATTATTGCCGTGGCCGATGTGTTCGACGCATTGACATCTCAGCGAGACTATCCCAAGTATACCACCGAAAAGGAGTTCGGTGACGAGCCCATGCCGCTTGAAAGCGCCCTCAAGATCATACGCGAAGGCGCCGGCACCCATTTCGATGAAACAGTGGTAGAGGCGTTCAATCAGTGTCTCCCACAGGCTCTGAGCCGTTTCCGCGGAAGCCACTTCGAACCCTCGTACGTCGATTCCACCATTCAGATGATTCTCGGAACCCAGACCGGGGCGTTTCAGGCCAATATCTGAGTATCGTCACCCTGCGCGAACGGTATTTTTACTGTGTATGGTGTGGCGTGGTTTGTGGGTGAAATCGACTGGTTTGATTTGCCCACGCGTTGATACATAACGTACCCGTGCTCGTGGTCGTGCTCTTCCGCCCGACAAGACCGCCGAAAGACACTCGGATATCCGCCGAGACGAAAAAACCGGCTATCGAGAAAAGAGGCAAATATATGGCGTCTTCAGATGAAATGACGGATTTCTCATCCGACTCTTTGCTCAAGGGGGATATCCCCTCCGTGGCAAGTTCGAGGATGCATCGGCTACCCCCCTATCTCTTTGGAAAAATCAATGCTCGGAAAACCGAATTGCGGCGTTCAGGAGTCGATATTATTGATCTGGGAATGGGAAATCCGAACGATCCCACACCTGACATAATAATCGACAAGTTGGCTGAAGCGGCCCGGGACAAACGTAATCAGCGGTACTCCGTCTCAACCGGCATACCCAATCTTCGTCGGGAGGCCGCACTTTTCTATAATCGCATGTGGGACGTTGATCTGAATCCAGAAACTGAAGTCATTGCGACTCTGGGGTCAAAAGAGGGATTCAGCCACTTGTGTCTGGCTACGCTTGGGCCGGGCGATACGGTTATGGCGCCCTCTCCTTTTTTCCCGATTCACGTATATTCGCCGGTAATAGCCGGGGCAAATGTCATTGGCGTTTCCATGAATGACGGGGAAGACGCCTTTTTGCGCAGAGTTGCCCATATGTGTGAAAATTTGTTTCCCAGGCCCAAAATCCTGATTCTCAATTTCCCTCATAACCCTACGGCTCAAACAGTCGAGCCCGCCTTTTTTGAAGAGATTGTCAAGCTGGCGCGAAAATACGAATTCTATGTAATCCACGATTTTGCCTACGGATTGACTACGTTCGACGGTTATACGGCACCCTCCTTTCTCCAGGTCAAGGGGGCGAAAGCGGTCGGGATCGAGACCTTTACAATGTCTAAGGGCTACAATATGGCCGGTTGGCGGATCGGTTTCGCTCTCGGCAATGCCGATATGGTCAAAGTACTGGGAGCGATCAAGGGATATTACGACTACGGCATTTTCCAGGCAATTCAGATTGCAACGGTGATCGCGCTTCGCCACTGCGAGAACGATATGAGGGAGCAGGCTGCCGTGTATCAACGTCGACGCGACTATCTGGTTGAAGGACTTGGACGTGCCAACTGGAATGTCCCCAAGCCTCGGGCTTCAATGTTTGTCTGGGCACAAATTCCGGAACCGTACCGAAGCATGGGTTCTATCGAATTCGCGATTCAGTGTCTCGAGAAGGCGAATGTCGCGCTGGCCCCGGGACGTGGGTTCGGCGAAGACGGTGAAGGGTATGTGCGGATTGCGCTGGTCGAAAATGAAAACCGTCTTCAGCAGGCCGTCCGACAGATCAGAAGAGCGTTTCCTACTGGGGTATCCGGTGAGATAGTTTGAGTCTCCCGCGGTGCGGGACGGGATACAATGGAATGCGCGCCGGCTTGTGCATAACGTCGTGATTCGACTGACGAATCCGGACTGAGATTGTTCGGCGAAAACAGGACCAGAATATTCTGCCGCATCAGTTCTTCAGGAGGAGGGGAAAGGATTGACTAGTATAGTTTTCATCGATGACGAAGCAGGCGAAAAAGCCCTTCAAGTTCGGGACCTCCTTGGAAAGATCCAGAACGTCCGTATTATCCGCTACTTTCCGCAAGTAAACTAGCCGTCCTCTCATGTCAAACAGTCTCACTGTGTGTTGCAGGTTCGAAGAACCTCCGAACCGGATGACGGCGCCGTTCGCAAAAGGTTTCCGTCGACCCTGGAAAGACACCCGGCTCATCTCTGTCCCGATAGACGGCAATGAGATACGCAATTCAGTGGACGTGTTCGTTTCTTTCAGGATAACCTTCTGATAGTCCGCTTCCGCGGGACACAAAAATCCTGAATCGACTTCGGAGGGGATTCCGTTGAAGTGGAAACTTGTTGAGTCTCTGAAGGCAACCAAAGTTAGCCGGGATTGGTGAAAATCGGCGATAAACGTCACAACGGAATCGATATAGCGGAGCATTGATGGTTCCAGCGGTCTGTTGTCATCCGACCTTAGATAACCGGATAAAGTTTTTCCCTGCTCGAAGGGCTGAAGGGTCACGGTCTGCGTATCGCTGAAGCCTTCACCGGAAAGCGAAGTCTTCACAACTCGGGTTTCCATTCCGTCGGCGGCGACGGTAATATCGTATTCTCCCGACAAGAATCCATCCCAGGTCGACCAACCGTTCTCATCCGTTATGCTATATCGGGCTGAGGTCGCATCAAATCTCGAGAGGACGGCATCCTGAACGGGCCTTCCCTCTATGTCGAGAACACGGGTGTGCAGAAGGGTTTTCTTCTTGAGAGGCACGTTCACACGGTAAATTTCGTTTTCAAATATCTGAACCGGCCCGATACTCTCGTCACCGTACCCTTCGCGAGACACGCGTATGAGATAGCCGATACCCACCGACCGAATACAACGGTACTCCCCAGCCTCCTGAACGTAATTCAGTCCGGTTAGACGAACCAGTCCGTCTGCCTTGGTCGTCATAAGAGTATCCAGAGGAGCACGATCCCGCGACTTTACAAGCTTTACATCGACCGCGGCTCCCTGAATTGGATTGCTTTGAGCAAAATCCGATACGAGAATCTCCATATGTGATAAATCGGAGATACCCGGGGGGACCGGTGGTAACTCAAGTCTCAATTCGCCCCCATTCTCCTGCAACTCGAATCCGGTGGTCAAGTATTCCGGTTTTTTGACTTGCATGTATTTTACGTCGGACAAACCCGACAACAGAAACTCTCCGCTGCCGTTTGTGGTGTCAAGTAATTGCCCGGTGCACACTACGGCCCCCGCTAATGGGGCTCCCGTGCGGCCATCGACCACCGTGCCGGAAATCGATTTCGCGACACTCAGGGAAAAATGATTCTCCACAATGGAATCCTCATGCGCTATAACGGGGTATCTCCCCTGGGAGAGATATCCGTATTTCGAGACGGACAGGCTGTAATCGGCCCGGTCGGCCAGGCTGTTGAAACAGTATGCACCGTCGGCATCGGTGTATGTGGAATCCCGATACATGATGTCGAGCTTGCCGCCGGCCAGTACCATGAACGCACCTTTGAGAGGCAAATTTGAGGTTTGATCGCGGACAGTTCCGCAAATGGCGCTGGTATTTGCATTCACTCCTACTGTCGCAATTATGATAACAATTGTGAACGTTTTCATTTTTCCCACTCCCTGTTACAATGAGGCATAATTGCCTTTTGAAGAAAGGTGGTCTTCAGCCTTTATCGATCTCTCCTTTGAAGATAACACAGTTGGGAGACAGTTGCAAAAAATGTGGATACAAAACGTTTTCTGCCGGAAAACACCCTTTCCGGAAAGCCGTGATCGGGTTGCTCTCGACTGGGAAACTCACGCTAGGTTGGCGTATAGCCTTATTCGGCCACCGGTCCCGCAGGAAGAGATTCCGATTTGGAGTTTGAGGAGTTCTTTTCGGTTTCCCGGTCTCCTTTGAGAACCGAGGTGAGTCCTTCCAGACTGCTTCCATCGATACCCACATCTTTAAGGATGCTGTCGACAAAGGGGGCGAGGCCTCGGTATTTCAGAAGTGAATTAATCAACTGATCGCCGAAATTCGTTGCGCCCGGCATTCCGCCGATTGATTCTGCGCCATTACTCTTTGCGCCGACCATCTCTCCCAGGCCGCCGATATTAATGATCTTCATACCGTCGATCGACTCCATCGGGCGTACGCTCGCCTCGATAATGGCCGAAGCATTCTTGATAGTCTCC
>CAYFVL010000248.1:0-8919 GCA_964346405.1 uncultured Fibrobacterota bacterium | reverse complement strand
TTCATAAGCGCCCGAAAAACAAGAGGTTAGCACCTATTCGGACAGGCACTAGTTATACCTGTTTGTTGCCGTTGAGCGATGGGGATGAACAGAGGAGAACTGGGCGTGAAAATTCCCCGCGCCAACATGATGCTACTCAAAACAAACGACATTCATTTGTCGCCCAAATGCGATCTTGTGTACCGTCCGACAATGTGGCGGCATTCGTCAAATTTCGCAAAGCCCGACTCACTTGATTACGGCCATTTTCCAGTATTCCACGGCCTTGTCGCCGTTGAGAAAGGTCACCTCGAGGCGACAACGGTATACCGCCGGACCGAATTTTTTCAGGGATACAGTGTATTCCATTGCCGAGAACTCGGTAGGCAGATCGTTCGCCGACAGCACGTGATAGCCCGTGTAGGTGAAGATATCCAGCCGAACCTCGGATGCCGGTCGAGTCAGCGTATATTTGAACGTCGTCGTGTCGACATTGCGCGCCGGGTTCGGATAGTTGTGAAACATCTGTATACCACTGGTAAGGGAAGGCTTCGTGAGCGCCGGACCGCCATAGGTAAACGAGCGCCCTCGATCAAACCCGGTCATCGGCCATACCAGTGAATCCGAGAGAATACTCTCGCTCAGCTCAAACCTGTACACCGATCCGCTTCGAGTAGCGGTGATCACATCAATTGCGTTATCTCCATCCATGTCCACAAGCATCGGGGCGCACGATGGCTTTCCCCCCACCGTCAACGGCCAGAACGACTGGCGGTCTTTACCGACGTACGGAAGTTCTTTAACAAAACTCGGGCGACGAGCATTCGACCCGACCGCATCGATCATCCCGCCCGGTGCGGCATACGGCAGAATCAGAGAATCGCCGAGTACTACCAGTGAATCTATCAGAGAAGCTGTCAAACCCGATATGCTGTCGACCACCCAATCTCCCTGAGAATTCTCCCAATGATATACCACTTTCCCTTCCCCGGGTTCGGCACGATCGATTTTGGCGACGTTGTAGGTGATGTTATCCCCGGAAGGAGTCGAAAACAGCACTCTCACGTCGCTCCCCAGATCCGAACCGATCACTGGTGTGTACTCAACGACTCCACGCTGATACCAGTACATTCGATCGAGCAAGGAAGGCCACCCGGAGATGAGTGCCCCACCATAGTTGAGCGCATAGACTCCGTTCGTACCGCCCAGCACTATTTCAAGGGTACCGTTTCGATCGATATCGGCAAGTCCCGGCGACGACGGATTGTCGGGGAGAAGGGTTCGACTCGTATTCTTTTCCTCTTCGCGATAATGATAGATGCTCGCCCAGTCGTTCGGTTCGTTAGACCAATGATTGGCCAGACTCAATTTACCCTTGAAATCGAGCATCCAGACTCCCTGTTTCCCGTCGCATACAGCCAATCCCGGCCGGGAATCTCCGTCCAGATCATTATGTAGAAAATCCGCGGTCACCACCGAATAGGGAGGGATACCACGCGAAAGCTGGTGGGTACCGAGAATACCATTGCTGTCACATATAAACACCAGGCCGTCTTCGCGAACTCCCGCAAGTGTTCCTTTGGAGGCATCCAGAAGTGCAAGTGCCTGTATACTCTTCTGCTTATTCTTTTCTTCGGGGTTGGTGGAAACGGCTTTGATCACATTCGTCCCCGAACCGAATACCACTCGGCCGTCTTCGGTTCCGACCGCCCACTGGGCGTCCACATAGTTGCAGACATAGGATGAGGGTTTCCCGGGCAGATCGATGTATTCCCATTCCGCACTTGAGGCCTGAGAGATATCCGGCAGCCCCATGAGAACGTGTATTGATCCGTCTCCCGAAGGAATAAACAGCCGTGTTCCATTGACAATTGTTGGAAATGAAGCGGGAGAGGGAATTCTGCTGAAGAAACGGATGTCTCCCACGGTATCCGGTTCCTCCGTGCCGGACATCACCACTTTGTAGTGGGCCAGAGAATCGCCGAACGACTGTCGAGATGCATCTTCGGACAACCACAGATAAAGTCGCCCCGACGTATCCAGGATTGCGAGTTCATCCGCCCCGTCACCGGTCAGATCCCAGGTAACCGGATCGAGCATTTTCTCGGGCACGATATGCTTGGGCCATCCGGGAGGTGTCGTCAAATGGTCGTCGCGGGTTATTGATACGGTGAATACGGAATCCACAAAGTTATATACGAAGTAGTCGCGAACCGCCACGACTTCCTTATCGTTTTTCCGATCCATCGGCTCCCGACCGGCTTTTTTTATTTCAATGTTCAGATACGTATGACCACCGCTGTTGCTCTTGGTGGAAGGACGAGTGAACGGACCGAAAGAATTGATGGAATAATCTTTCTTAGGGCGTTTAATGGTCTCATGTGGGAAAACGTCCTGGGCGCCGCCGTAGTCATAGGCGGCATTATAGAAGTTGTCCTGGAACTGAACGCCGAGATCGGTAATTCCGTCGGCCTCGACAAGACTGACTCCCCGATACAGAGAATCGGCGTTTACCATGTTGAATTCAAGCCGATTATTGATGATATCGTCGTCTATGTGCCAGACAAGAACACCGGAAGCCGGAATGCCGACGTCGTAATTGCGCACTTTCTTGACGATTTCCCGGTCGCCTCCCGAGGTTTCAAGTACCACTTTGTCAAGATTTACGCGGTCAAAGGGTTTAATGTGCTTGATTTTGTGTTCCTCATCGGTGTCATAGTTGAAGGGACTATCCACCGAATCCGGCGCCAGGTTTCGTTGACGATTTTCTATGAGGTAGTATTCACTCTTGTTGATCGGAACGAGAAGGATACGAGGTCTGGTGGAATCCGCGGTGTGTACCGCCGGGATGGCGTAAGTGCTATCGATGTCGACATCGGCGATCGTCACCTCGTCCCAACCGTAAAAAGCCCGTACCCAGGCCGAGGGCCACGGGGGAATGAATCCCTTTGCGGCGGAATAGCCTGCAAAATCCATTATACAGAAGCCTCCGACACCTGAAATACCGCTCATGGTCGAGAAAAGATCGGGAATACCGATCTGGCGTGCGATCTGGTTGACCAGTATACCGTGAATACCCCAGTTGAGACCGTCCTGATTGGATGTTTCCGATACCATCATGAGTTCGTCAACGAGAAGTCGGCCGTTGTTGCCGTCGACGCGGACGCCGAAGTTTATCTCTCCGTTGAGAGTGTCCGCGGATATCCCGTCGACGGAGTCGACAAAGTACTCAAAGAAATCGGGCGTTATGAACGCATCGATCATGTCCGAGGGCGAATCAATTCCGAAGGCACCGTCCTCACCACCATCGGTCAGATACGAGGCGCCGGCATGAAAAATAAGGAATGCGGTTTTGTACTCTCGAACGGAGTCGGGATGTTCTTTTGAGTACCAGGTGATTTCCCCGTTGGATGTGTCCGCGCGGACGTCGGCAAACGGGGAATCCTCGAGGTCGTCTGCTTTACGTACCGCATCTTTGATGAATCTCATAAGAGCGACGGTTCTTCGCAGGTAGTATTCGTCCCAGCTTTCTTCGGGAAATTTTTCGCCGGGTGAATAGGAGACCATTTGTTTGTCCAGTTGGTAGGCGCCGTTTGATTCTTTGGGGTAAACGGTGTATTTAAAACCGAATTTCCCCCCGGATATCGTCGAGAAGTAGTCGGCCGCAAACTGAAGTTGCTCTTCGAAATATATCCTGTCGTGGGGAAGATTGTCGTATTTGTACTTACCCTCTCTGTAGTGCTTTCTCTCTTCGCGATCACCCGCGGTCGGGGTAGAAGTTTCGGCAATGCCGAATCGCCCATTTCCGGTGGTTTCTTCGATACTGTCGGTTTTAAACTCTATCCGGAATGCGATAATCCGAATTGAATCCGTTTCGTCGGCATGGCCCACGTTCCAAGGCTGGTCCGGGGAACGCTTCCCCAGGGATTCCTCACGAGCCTTGGCCAGGAGGGACGGCTGTTTCTCTACCGACCTGTTCAAAAGAAGGCCTTTGGTCGAGTGCCCCCGAACCGAATAGACGTACATACCCTGAGGACCGCCGAAAACCTTATTCTGACGCCGAGTCTGTCCGGTACGAACCGGAGCCGGATCGATTGAGAACGCCCCAACTGCTATAAGAAGTACAATTGTCAGTGATCGTATCATAGATTCATCCGTTTATCCGGCAGGGGAGTGGCGTGTTTGCGGAACCCGCTCCGTGCCGTAGTCAAGGTAACCTGGTCTGTATGAATGCGCTCTCGGACCGTCTCGATCAACGCCTGCAGCTATAAATGCATCAAGTGTAACGCCTTGCCCGCATGGTGCTCTCACGTGCAATTTTGGTTAGTCATCGGCCTCGTTTGCTCGAGACCATTGCGCATGTGCGCTTATCGCAAACGACTGAGAACACGTGTGAGCATATTCTCAGTCGTAGAATTCTATCATGTTCAGGTACAATCCACGTCGACCGTCAGATACGGAACAGGAAGGCCATTCGCCATTGTCCGTGTCGAGGGTGCTGTGTATCACTCGGCACGGTTATATAGGACCAGTCAAATCCCAGATTCCCATATTGCAGACCAAGGCCAAATGAGAGTTCACGTCGAAAACCGGTTTCATCGTGCATGTATCCGAGTCGCAGCGCCAGAAACTGAACGTACCAATACTCCAATCCGAAATGGTAGATGAAATCATCCTTGAAATCATCGTAGTAGTCTTCGCGATCCTTCTGCTCGTTGGAATCATCCTTGGTTTCATCAACGGCATCGGGAGTGGCCATACCGACAATCTGTTTGAAGAAGTCGTTCCAGAGCGCCTGATAGAACAGATCGGGTTTTTCAAACCCTCGGTTCTTGACTACCTCCCGGTCTACATCGATTGCAAGGAGGATATCGTGGATCGGTGTCTCTAAAGCGCGGTAGGATAATCCCCCGCGGAGAACAAATGGAATCGGGTCGGGATCATTAGGGTCTATGTAGTAAATGGGCGGTCCCATGTTTTGAAGCATAAAGCCCAGGTTAAACCTATCGATAAACAGGTCTCTTTTGAGAATGGCGGCATCAACCGCAAAAGTCTGGCCAACTCCAGCGCCTCCTTTGCCGTATCCGGGGGCAAGAGCACTGTGCACATATTTAAGGTTGAGACCAAGAGATAGATCTTCTTTAATGGGCAATCCGTATGAAAGCCCCACGACGCCTTCCCAGGACCGTGCGCTTCCCACAGCTCGGCCGAATTCGTCGGTCCACTCGTTTTCTCCGAAATTGAGGTAGTTGAGGGTGAGACCGATGGTGCCCCAGTCTTCAGTCGGCAATATACCGGCCATATATATATGCCAGAGATCACGGAGCCCGAATTGCGGAAGTATTGGCTCGTAAAACATAATGAATTCTCTGTCGGCCTGGTCATACTGGTTTATGGAGGCATCGGTGGCCAGCCATACGTCTTTTCCATGAATCGCCACGCCGTACACTTTGTCGCCGATCCGTGAGTTTTTAGAGTGGAATACCTTCCATGTCGGAGGTTGCTCCACTACATTACCTTCTTCGTCGGTTTCGGGGCGATTCGCTCTATAGGATATGGCTCCTCGATTCGTGGCAATCCAGACGACCCCGGGAGTGTGTTCGGCGAATGCCCCGACATGACTGTCGGGGAATTTGTACCGTTTCCAGGATGTCTGGTCATACAGAGTAATGCCGCCGGCCCCGCCAATCCAGAGCGTTCCGCGAGAATCATAGAGGAGTGTAGAGACATTTCGAGACAGCAGCCCGTCGGCGGTATCGAACACGATCCATTCGTCTTTTTTGCGACGCGCAAGGCCTTTGGCCGTACCGGCATAGAGCACATTTGAGCCGCCGAATGCCACTGCCGTGATTTTTGAGTCGGGTAGTCCGTCCTCGGCGGAGAAAGTCTCCCACTCGCCCGAAGACAGAAGAGCGAGACCAAGATCGGTTCCCACCAGAATTTCATGTCCGTCGACGGCAAGTGCGGTGATATTGTTCGACGGGAGTCCGTCAAGCATGGTGAACTTTGTCCAGGAAGTTCCGTCATACCGCCACAAGCCGGTCTGAGTACCAATCCAGACCCGATTGGAATTGTCGAGAACCATTGCGGTTACACTGTCGGTGACGGCTATGTCGAAAGGAACTTTGATTTCGACAAGATCATTGAACTCGGTATCTTCGATATCGTAGACCTTTGCCAGAGAATCCGCCAAATCATCGGCCTTCGCGGAGTCGACCTGGTCGGCGATAATCCCGTATACTTTTGTCGGGGTCTGCTCAAATTGCTCGAGAGCCAGCATGGAGGAGGCAATCCGGTCGATACGCCCTTGTTTGGCCTCCTCGGAACTGTCGGACAGTGCCGGAGAGAGTATTTCTTCGATTCTTTTCGAGCGCTTGGCATGGATCCCGTTTTTTTCCTTCAGAAGCACAACCGCTTGCTTTATGGCGTCGTCGTCGTCGGCTGTGATAAACTTATCGGCTACATCGTAGAGGTCTTCGCCTTCCTCGATAATATACGTTTCATAGCTTTCCCACACCCGGCCGTTGTAGCGCAAAAGCCCGTTTTCGGTACCTACCCACACCCGTTCGCGATTTCCGAAATTCTGCTTTTTTCGCGCCGCAATGACCATCGCGGTTCTGCCGTCGTCAAGTTTGTGCGTCCGCCATGAATTCGCCATGGGCCGTTGTCCCAGACCGGCCGGGTTATAGAATGTCGCCTCGACATCTTCAGCAATACCCGTAAATGTTTCTCCAAGTCCGGTAGCACGAGCGCCGGGGGGGAATACCAATGTGATAACAGCCGATTCACCAACCGCGAATACGGCAATCTGAAGACCAAGAAGGAACAGAACTGTTTTAGCCGTCGAAAGCGAATTGCGCTGTGTCATAGTGTCAACTTTCATGTCGTCTTGACGGTATCCTGCCAGTTTGGTAAAGGGGGAAGGTTCTCATCACGGAAGAATGGCCTCATGCCGACCTGTGTCGACTCTGAGAGATCCTCACTCCCATGATATGCCACGATTCTACAGGTACAACCGAGGTGAAACGGAGGAATCACTTCGGAATACTGATATATTTCCTCTCGAGTAACGAACTGACCGTTGTCCACATATCTCTCGCAAACTGAGTCGTTGTCGGGACACTCGAAATAGTAAAAGGCAACGTTTTCCCGGTCGCCTTGCTCAATTTGCGATATGTTTTTCTCAAGGAGTGCATCCCACATCTCAATTAAAGCGTTTTTATCGCTGTCCGAGAGCAAACGATCTTCAATATCTTCGTTTATGGCCCCTAAATATTGGCGTAATTCGTCTTTGGAGGGCTTGCGTTCCCGGATCGTTTCCCGAGGAGTCTTTCGGACAATAGAATAGATACCGCTGGCGTGAATGGTCGGTTCGTCCACCAGTTCTCCATCACGCTTCTTTGTGATACTCATGCGTACCGCTACGAGAATAAGAACAAGGAAAAACACAATGCCGATAAGGGCATAGAGCATAGGTACGTACATATATTCTTACTCCCGGGCGTATTTTTGAGGGGAAAAACGGGTTTGCCGGTTTGCTTCGGCAAACCCTCGCAATGGAGCCGAATCTGAATCAATCCAGCATATGAGCGACGATTCTCTCACCGAAACCGGAGCAGGAAACCGTTTGAGCATCCCCCATAAGTCGAGCAAAATCATAGGTTACGGTTTTCGCGCTGATTGCGCCGAGTATGCCCTTAACAATCAAGTCCGCCGCCTCGTTCCATCCCATATATCGAAGCATCATTTCCCCCGACAGGATTACGGACGAGGGATTCACCTTGTCCTGGTTGGCGTATTTAGGCGCCGTACCATGGGTTGCTTCGAAAATACCAACGCCGAGTTCGTAGTTGATATTTCCTCCAGGCGCAATGCCGATTCCACCGACCTGCGCGGCCATTGCGTCGGAAATATAGTCGCCGTTAAGATTGAGAGTCGCTATAACATCGTACTCGGCCGGGCGAGTGAGTATCTGCTGAAGAAATGCATCGGCAATAACATCTTTCACTACAATTTCCCGGTCGCCGATTCTGATCACCTGCCACGGTCCGCCGTCGAGATCCTGAGCACCGAATTCTTTCTTGACCAGCTCGTAGCCCCAGTCACGAAAACTACCCTCGGTGTATTTCATTATATTGCCCTTATGGACCAGGGTCACGCTTGATCGGTTTTTCTCGACCGCGTACCGAACTGCCGCTCTGACCAGACGCTCGGTACCTTCTCGAGAAACCGGCTTGATCCCCAGGCCTGCCGATTCGGGAAACCGGATTTTCTTGAATTTTTCGGGGAATTCCGACTGAAGGAAATCGAGTAATTTCTTCGTTTCGGCTTCTCCTTCGCGAAACTCGATACCGGCATAGATATCCTCTGTGTTCTCCCGAAAAACCACCATATCCAGGGATCCCGGGTTCTTTACCGGACTGGGAACCCCCTCAAACCAGCGAACCGGACGAAGGCAGACGTACAGGTCCAGAATCTGTCGGAGAGCAACATTGATACTTCTGATCCCCCCACCGACCGGGGTTGTGAGTGGCCCCTTTATGCCGATATGGTGAGTCTTGAACGCCTCGACGGTTTCATCGGGGAGCCAGGACCCGGTTTTTTTGTAGGATTCTTCTCCCGCCAAAACCTTTTTCCAGGCAATCGCTCGCTTACCGCCATACGCCTTCTCGACTGCTCCGTCAAAAACTATCTGAGCAGCCCGCCAAATGTCCGGACCGGTACCGTCACCCTCAACGAACGGTATGATCGGATTATCCGGTATCTCCAGCTTTCCCTCTACATTTTTTATTGTCTCCGGCGTCAAACAGGACTCCTTCCCCGTGTACCGAGCCATTGGCTTGTGCCAATCGCTCAATTCAGATACTGATTATTGCTTCCACGGTGCACTAACTAGTGTCCGTCCGAAAAGTCCTGTTTTCGCTCGGATTGATGAAGCAA
>CAYFVL010000247.1:0-8980 GCA_964346405.1 uncultured Fibrobacterota bacterium | reverse complement strand
GACACCGCTCAGTGCAGCGCGGCACGGCGGTTCTCGACTGCGAAACCTGGGCTAATGCTTCCATTGTATCCCCCCTCATCATGGTACTATCGACTCCGAATAATCCCGAACCTAGGCCGCTATCCAGGAAGTTATGCTTTCCAGGAGAAGCATACAATGTGCCTATCCTTATCATAGAACGGTTCTTCGATTCAATTGGGCAAAATCGGTATGATATGAGTGAAATGATATATTTTCCCAATGAGCGATTCGCTCCCTCGGTGTATATCTTGAAGATGCTCGCTGCCCAAAACTCAATTTCGCCCGGACCACATTAGTTTTAGGAGGCTCTATGCAACTCATCTCAGTCCTCAACCGTTTCTTTCGACATTCTGGGCGACGAATAATCTTTGTCTTCTTTTTTGTCGCGGACATTATTGCCGCTTCGGGACAAATCTCGGTCGGCCCGGCCGTTGGACGATCACCACTCAGAAAGCTTTATTTCAAGAAATACTCGAGAGAAATAGAGAGGCAGAGAGATCTCAAACGAGAACTGGGCGCGGCATTCGGAAAGCAAAAAAGCACAAGCACAACTCAAGGGGAATGGGCGGGAACAGGCAGCTCATCTTTACGCCTGGTGATTCAGGATCCCAACGGGATCCTGCCGTGGTATCACGTTTCCTTGTTAGACACATTTGGGCATGTAGTGTACTACGGGCAAACGGACAGCGTGCTCGTGATAGAAGGCCTTCATGCCGGGAAGTACACGCCCGAACTGGATATGTATCATGCCCAGTGGTACTTGGGACAAGCCGATAATATTGCACAGGCTCAGTGGATACGTTTGAATGACGGAGAAACGGCTGACTGCACAATCGCTTTGCCCGATTCGATCCCCACGGAAGATGGGGGGGAGCTGATCACCATTACCGGCAACATTGTGTCGCCCAATGGTGCATTGCCACATGTCGGTTTTGATCTGATCGCTGTTGGAGTTGTAAACAGGAGTCTAAAAGCTCATATACGGCAGACTTCGGACCATAAAGGCAATTTTTCCGCGAGGCTCAGCCTGCCTCCCGGAGAATACTACATACTGATCAACGCAGATGGGCACATCCCCGTGTGGTGGAATGGTGAGCCGTACACTGCTGCTCCTCAGTCCGTATCCCTGGCAGATGACATTTCCGGTAATGAAATCCAACTCAGTCCTGGAGCAGCTATCAGCGGAAAAATTCTTGATAGCGATGCTCCGTTGAGCTATGGAGTGACCGTGCAATGCCTTGATAACGATGGGTTGGTCATTGCCTCGTATTATGTTCGATCCAACGACTCTACCTATTCGCTTGAGGGACTACCTTCAGGCTCCTACTACATAAAAATGGAATCGTGGTCGGACTACAAGACGTCGTACTATCCCGCCACCGAAGATTTCAATTCGGCCCAGCCTGTCCATCTCGATAATGGAGAGCAGAAATCCGTTGAACTTACCGTTTTGGTAAAAAATAACAACGTGAGCCGGCCAACGGGAGCAGTTCAGGGTAGCCTGACTTTCCACAACGATCCGACAAAACTGGACGGAGACGTGCGAACAATATACGAAGACAGCACTCTGGACGACCTCCACTGGGGTTGGATTGACGAAGGCATCTATTTCCATGAAGTTCAGGCTGAAAACCCTTTCAAGATTCTGATTGAGCCTTACCAGGACTATTATGTCGCCCGTACCTGGTATCCCGGAGTACTCGAAGAACAAAATGCGACATTGATAACGCCCGTTGCCGATGATACCGTTAGGGCACCTATTGACATGAAAGAAGGAGGTAGCGCTGCCGGATTCCTCACCTACCATGGGAAAAACATACACCAGGAATCGACGACCAACTGTGAATTCGAGGGGATAGTAATAGTGGATCGGCCCGGGGGAAATCGGCCACAATATGCAGATGTCACCAGGGTGTCGGGATATCGCATTATCGGGCTGGCGCCGGGAAACTACGAGGGATACTTCCTACCGATGAGTGACGGGTCATGCTCATCGACACCCAGTTGGACACGGCTTCCGGAGTTCACCGTGCAAGCCGGAAAAACGACCAAACTCCCCGAGCTTTCGCTCGCCGTCGGTTCCGGTTCAATTACCGGGAAAGGCTGGTTCGGTGATGCCGTGGTATTGTGCGTTAACAATAATCATGAGATAGTATCATACAATTGGCCCATTATCAAAGAAGACGAAGGTGGTTTGCTGGATGAGTTTTTTGTCCGGGATCGGGAGATGCTCAAAGAAATTCGGCCAATAGATTTTGTTATCCCATCGCTTGCGGCCGGAAACTATTACCTTGCTGTGCTTAACTTTGATTATAATTCCACGGAAAACTACATCGATTGGTATGGCACAGGCACTGTTACCGCCGCGCCAAGCGAAGCCTACCTCACTCCCCCCGAAGATGCCACCCTCATAACTGTCGGTGAAGGACAGAATGTAACAATCGACATGTCTTCGGCGGGTCCCGAAAACCGGGGATTCCCCAATGACCCGCGATCTTCAGTTCGGGTACATCCGGCCGACGGAAGGATGAACGTCACCGTCGCAATCAAGGATAACCTTGCCCCTGATGCCGAACTGATGGTGCACAACTGTCGTGGACAACTGGTGCATCGTTTGAAAATTACCGAGAAGAACCAAACAGTATCCTGGTCTGCCGGTAGTGCGGGTATTTCGTCGGGGACCTATTTGTTCTCCTTGCGAAACAAAGGGGTAGTCTTAACCAGACGGGCGAATCTACTCAAGTAGTATGGGCCGAAACGACCGGGACGGAAAACACCGGGGACGGGGAGGCGCTCTGGGTCTGGTCCCGCTGTCGCTTTTCGACGATCTCAACGGTCAACTCCTTCCTGGTAACCATTTCGCTTTCATTCGACACATACTTCTCAGCGATACCGTTCCCAGCAATGTCGATTGCCTCCCCCCGATAAATCCCGCGATATTTTCTTTTTCCAGGGACCTCTATTAAAAAAAACTCGATAATAGGGCAGGTGAATTCCGAGGAATCAGGGTATGCAATTTTTCCTCGCTGCGGTATTGAATGGACTGAAGTGTGGACCGTCCTAACCATCCGGGCACGGGAGTTGCATCGGCTCTCCAGAATGGAAAATGCCGAGTCAACACGACAAATCCGCCCCGACGCTCTGAGGATTGTATCACTTTTTGCGGTCATAATGATCCATAGTGCCGCTCCACTGCTGACTAAATACCAGGAAATGGGCGCACAAACATGGTGGATTGGAAACCTGTACGATTCTCTGTTTCGGTGGTGCATCCCGGTATTTATCATGCTGAGTGGACGCTTTATTATCGAAAAGGCCGACGGTAGAAATATCGGACAGTATGTTCGCCGCAGGGTTCGACGAACGGTTCTACCGTTTCTGGTCTGGAGCGTGTTGTATTTCCTCTGGAGAAAACAGGTAAACGGTGAAAACCTGGAGTGGACGGCGTTTTTTGTTCTCATGCTGCGTCGGCCGATCTACTATCACCTTTGGTTCCTCTACATCATGATTGGGCTGTATTTCCTTGCCCCCATCCTGAACCATTACTTACGGGGATCATCAGGGCGAAATCGAGTTTACGTAATCACTCTATGGGCTTTTTTCGGCTCGATTCTGCCCCTTTTCCATCATTTTTTCGGGATTTCATTATTCGCCGTTAACAGAAACGGCAACTCAATTCTGGTGTACGTCGGTTATTTCCTTCTCGGATATCTGCTGCGAGATATCCCCGTCACACGCGGACAACGCATGATTGCGGGAACTGTTTTTGTTGTTGCCTTCCTGGTGACGGCGTTTGGGACCTACTATGTATCGATTGTACGAAATGGAGGCGCTTTCGACGGCATTTTCTATGAGTACTATAATTTCAATGTTCTGGCAATGACCGTGGGACTCTATCTTGTCACCGAGAAAAGCCGGGAGAGCACGCCCAAACAGGCTGCTCCCGGCCGGTTTTCACCTGTATACCCGATAGCCGCCTGTGTTCCGGGAATGTACTTCGTTCATGCGATGATAATAGCGGCTTTCCAACAAGGGATGGCCGGGTTCATTCTTCGTCCTACAAGCATTCATCCCATGCTGGGAATACCGACATTCGCCATGGCGGTTTTCTTTGTGTCGTTCATGGTGGTTTTGGTGATTCGGAAAGTTCCGATAGTGCGGTATGCCGTGCCATAACACGCAATTTTTGGTGCCTGTTCGGAAGCTATCAAAAGGGGTTCATTTTTCTCCCATCCCGCCCGATGGCCTGGAATGGTTTCTCTATCTCTGCAGAGGTGCGCATTATGGAATCTGTCGGAATGATTATGCCAATATGTGTTTGGGCTCTTCTGGCCTCAGCGCAGGACTCCCCGCCCATGCTGCTTACAGAAAAGCAATACCAATCATTCTACGATATCGCCAATTCGCCACTTGCATCGATACCCCGGAGGTCTGCATGGACATCCGCCGTGCCGGGTATCGATTCGGTTACTATACCGTCATCATCGGACGGAAAACCACAACAGGCGCTTTTCTACGATTCCGGATCACCACGCAAGAAGCCACTTTTGGTAGTGCTGCATAGCTGGAGTGCCGATTTCATGCAGCATTTCAGTATTCCGTATGGTGTCTGGTCACTGAAAAATGATTGGGTTTTCATTCATCCCGATTATCGCGGCCCCTATGACAACCCCGAGGCGACAGCTTCGGAATTGGCCGTCCAGGATATTCTGGACGCGGTCGAATTTGCCGTAAAGCATTCTCGTGTGGATGAGGAACGAATATACCTTACCGGATTTTCCGGTGGCGGTATGGCCACGCTGATAATGATCGGAAGATTTCCCGATATCTGGGCGGGAGCGACGGCCTGGGTTCCCATATACGACCTGGTTGAGTGGTATCATACTACTAAAGGAACTCTTCACGACTACTCGCACCACATTGAAAAATCATGCGGCGGACCGCCCGTTGACGGCTCTCGCGCACATGAAGAGTGCAAAAAAAGGAGCGTTAGCAGCTATTTGAAAAATGCTCGCGGCAAGAGCGTTCAGGTGTATATCGCCGCCGGAATTCACGATAATTTCGTTCCGGCAGGTGATGCTGTTCGGGCGTTCAATGATCTTGCAGTGCCTCGAGATCGCATTTCCGAAACCGCGATTGAGTTCATGAATGAGAAAAAAAAGTTGCCGCCGGGACTCTCGGGAGAGTATCACGACAGTCTTTTTTCCGCGGCTGATCACGATCTGGTGTTTGAGAGATCCTCCGCCAATGTGACTCTGAAAATATTCAACGGGAGTCACGACGTACTCTATAATCCAAGTCTTCTCTGGCTCAGCAGGCAGAGGCGATAATACCTTCCTCTACGGCCCGAACAATGCACAACTTGCCTTGCGCGGCAAGTTGTGCGCAGAGTTTACATATGTTCAGATACTCTGTGGTGGCCCAAACACGTGCCATGCAGTGAATGCTTTTTCATGTATGAATTTACCAGTTTAACCACTCAGGAGGAAATATCGAAACGACGCTCACAAGAACGATAGCCTGCATTGCACTGGCCATCCTCCCCGCCGCACACGGTATTCAAGGGCAATCGATGGGTGAAGCCCGACCCAACATCGAATATGCCGACCATCTTGTCGAGATGGGGTTCGTGGATGTAGGCGCAATGGACACTTCTCTTCACATTGCACTCAAATATGCCGACACCACAAATTTCATGGGTGCAAATGTCTACGGCTCGATCACGCGGTGCTTTCTGCGTCGGGATGCGGCCGCGAAACTGATCGAGGCACACCGGATTCTGAAAAATCGATCTCCTTATCTGCGAATACTCGTTGCCGACGGGTTTCGACCGCGTCATGTCCAGCGGCGTATGTGGGATATGGTCAAGGACACCCCGATGCAGCGGTATGTCGCAAATCCTCGGTACGGCTCGATGCACAACTACGGATGCGCCGTGGATGTGACCCTGGTTGATACATCGGGCGTACGGCTCGACATGGGCACGCCCATCGATCATTTCGGTCCACTTGCACAGCCGCGGCTCGAACCCAAATACCTCGCATCCGGCCACCTCACTAAAAGACAAGTGAACAATCGACATCTGTTACGTGATATCATGATTGAAGCCGGATTCCATCCGTTGTCGATCGAGTGGTGGCATTTCAATGCATTTCCCAAAGAGGATGTCCGGGCACGATACACGATTGTGGAGTAGACGAACGCGCCGAATCCTCGGAGAGAATTGTCGAATAGCGAATCTATGTCATCGGGTCACCGGCTCCCGGGGAGATTACAAAATAGGCGGTCACCGTTCTCCATTCGAAATCTCTGCCCCGGAAAAAAGAACTCAATCTTTTGCGAATATCCTCGAACGAATCGGGATGCACCTTTCGTAAACAGTCACCCAGGCTTGGTCGTTCGCCGGATTTCGACCGACGAAACCAGTGTTCGATATCGGTTTCGGAAAATCGTCGCACCCCATTAAACACTTCTTCGTAGCTTTTCACGGAAAAACCGGCATTAGTCAGGGCGGTATGCAGGGATTCACGATCCCAGCTCATCATGGGGTCGGTTTCGGACTCAAACAGTTGAGTCTCGGCTTCTCTGAGTTCTTTCTGTAAACCGGGAGGCATTTGGGGAAGCTCCGTCGGACGTTGTCCTTTTTTATGGACAATTTCACCCAGTACGATTGACCCGTCGAGACTCAGGACGCGTGCGGCTTCACAAACTATTTCAACCTTGTTCGTTTCCGCCCCGAGGACATTTCGCCCAAGTATGCGATCAAACCTTACGGCCTCACCCGCGGCGCCCCGCAAATCTTCAACAAACGAACGCGCATCGCTTCGTAAAATTTGAGGACGAGATAACGTGTCGACTTGACGCGCCATATACTCCAGGGTTTCCCGGGCGGTTTCATCCCGACAGATTCCCCAAACCCCGCCGTCGGGAGCATATCGAACCGCCTCCAGGGTCAGCAGTCCGGTGCGGGCATACAAATCCAGGACAAGCGAATCACGCCGGACCTTCGCCAGCTCGAATATTCTGTCTCTGACCCCCGCCAGCATTGTTCCCGCCGTTTCAGCGGTCCGACGAGACCAATTCTCTCGTGAATTCCCGCCACGGTCGTCTTCGGATGAAAGAGGATCCGCATCACTTCGGCGGGCCATTGCTTCTACCTGCGCCTCGCGCCTCCGGGTGACATCATTCCGGATCTTTTTCTCATAGCCCATATTGGAGGGCTCATAGAATGCGTTGCCCTGAAGTTCACCCGGCAGATATTGTTGTGCGACCCAGTGATCGCGATATGCATGAGGATACAAATACCCCTTCCCATGCCCAAGCCCCTCACCATCGCGGCTCGCATCCCGCAAATGGTCGGGGACGTCGTCGGAGGCCTCTTTGGAAACCTTGTCCAAGGCGTCATAAAACGACAATGTCGTGTTGCTTTTAGGTGCGGTAGACAAATACAAGCAAGCCTGCGCCAAATGGAATCGTCCTTCGGGCATACCGACATAATCGAATGCCCTTGCGCAATCGGTCACAACCCTCAATGCATCGGGGTCGGCCAGTCCGATATCCTCCGAAGCCAGAATCAGTAAACGTCGGAAGATAAAACGCGGATCCTCGCCGGCATAGACCATTTTCGCCATCCAGTATAACGCGGCATCCGGGTCGGAGCCTCGCACCGACTTAATGAAAGCCGAAATCGTGTCGTAATGCGCATCGCCGTCCTTGTCGTACAGAACGGCCCGCTGCTGAATGGATTCTTCAGCGACATCTCGCGTGATCCGAAGTTTTCCGTGTTCGTCGGGTTCGGTTGTCTCGACCGCGAGTTCAAGTGCGTTCAGTACTCCGCGGGCGTCACCGTTGGCCACATGGATCAAGTGATCCAAAGCTTCGTCGTCGAGAAATACCGTAGCTTTTCCATATCCCCGCTCGGAATCCTCCAGCGCCTGGTGAGCTACCCGCCGAAGATCGTCTTGGGTGAGCGAACGAAGCTGGAAAATGCGGGAACGGGAGACCAGCGCCTTATTGACCTCGAAATAGGGATTCTCCGTCGTGGCTCCGATCAGGATGATCAACCCATTCTCGACATGGGGCAATAGAGCATCCTGCTGCGCTTTGTTAAAACGATGTACTTCATCGATGAACAGAATGGATCGCTTACCGTAAAGGGACAAAGAGCGTTCCGCCTGGGAAACAGCACTTCGGATATCCTTGACACCAGACAGAACGGCGTTCAGGGAAAGGAACTCCGCTTTGGTAGTGTTCGCTATTATTCTGGCGAGGGTCGTCTTTCCGGTTCCGGGAGGACCGTAAAAAATAACGCTGGACAACTGGTCTATTTGAATAGCACGTCGAAGCAGACGGCCCGGGCCGATTATATGTTCCTGCCCGATAAATTCATCGAGCGTCCGAGGACGCATTCTGTCGGCCAGCGGAGCGTTTCGGCTCCGCAGCTCTTCTCTATTGTGCTCAAAAAGGTCCATTTCAGGGCATTCTGTCGGATTGGTTGGTTTTTCGTGGTTTTTCTGCTGTTCTAACTAGTGTACCACTCGGCGGGACGGGACGGGATCAATGTCCGTTTCGGTGTTTTTCGGGCAAGCACTAATATACAAAGAAAGCAACACCACCGTGTCATTCATGTCACTCAAGCCAAATACTGAAAACCGGAAATGTAATCACCGGAATACCCCATCGATACGCCGTAGAATCTACTCACACTTTCGTTCAGCATTCTGGTTATCCAGTTAGTTTCAACCGGCGAGAAATCCGGTCGTGTAGATGCTCGACTGCGAAACTTGGATTGGGCAGAAGCCACTCCGAAATGAACCGCATTTGCCCGATTTATGGAAATCTTTTTGCAAAAAAAGGAAATTTTTGTTGCTTCCCCTGTTCCCATGTATTATTTTGTAATTACTACAATCGTTATGCCACTAGAAGTGGTAGATGTGTGTGATGATGATGGGGTATCAGG
>CAYFVL010000246.1:0-8984 GCA_964346405.1 uncultured Fibrobacterota bacterium | reverse complement strand
ATCGTGCAACAGCTTACGCAGAATGCCGTGAGTTGATTGCGAAACTTGGGTTAACAGTGGGAGCGGAGGAGGGATTGGGGCGACCTTTTCGCGAACTAACGGGACTGTCGCGAAGTGATCCACTTCTTGGGGGACACACCTTCGTACTTCTTGAATACACGAGAGAAATGCGAAGGGTCGGTGAACCCACACTCCAGAGCTATCCGGGTAATCGCCAGACCTCGCTTCCCAAGCGCTTCTTTGGCTTTCTCAATGCGTCTGCGGGTTACAAACGCGTGTGGCGTGGTGCCGACTTCTCTGGTAAAAACACGTACGGCATGACTTCTTGACATACCACATTCTTCAGCAAATTTGTCGAACGATATCGAGGAGGTACAGTTCTCCTGAAGCTTTTTTTTCAGAAGGAGAGCTGCCTGGGAAATCCCTTTTTTCTTCGATGTGTTTTCTCGAATGAGAAATGCAAATAGCTGCAGCAGGTGCGCGGAGTCATGAAACGCCCTCAAAACGGCGTCCGGCTCTGTTTTCTCTTCCATTTTTTCGCGAATACCCGTTAAGGACAGTAAATGAGAAGAGAGCGTCCCGGCGTATTCCGACCAATCGAAAGGAAGGGTGTCCAAACGCGCCCCGATGTCACTTCGTTCGCATCCGGGGTTGCGGGAGACCATGGTTATGACGGCCTCACGGTTCACGACCGCAAAATACGCGTGCCCCGGTTTACTGAAATGCCAATTGAATGCGTGCGATTTGTTGCGCGGTACGAAAAAAAAACCACCATTCGAAATGTCGTACACCTGGTCCTCGAATGTGATGTTGCCTCGGGCAACTCCGGATGAGATGAATATGAGCTCAAGCTGATCATGAAAATGAGCCGGCCAACTCCAGTCGCCCTCATAGGTGATTCGAGGAGCCCGGTAGAGTGCTTCCGGGTCGAAATAGTTCTCCACCGTTGCGCGACGATTCAATCGATTTCCCTTGTTCATGTGTTTTTCCATTCAAGGCGCCGAAGACCTGAGCAATAGCAGTATGCCTCTTTAACATACCATTTCTCAATGCTTAGAGCACAAATATTCAATTCCTATTATTTGAATAGCACTAAATTGCAGAAAATGAGACCTTGCAGTCGAGAATAGCCGGCGCCGGGACCATACCTTTCTCAAATACAGGCCGAAGAGCTTCCGATGGAATGCCTGGTAGATGGATGGTTGGTGTCATGAACAATACGGGCCTATGACGGCTTCAACTGCAAAAACAGGTGGTGTGCAATGAGGAGATTTCGACAGATTACGTTTGAGTTCTTGGGAGGGTTCCTGCTTCTCTTCTCAACATTGGGTTTCGGGGCGGTCACAAACAGCACGGGAACCCCATTGGGCGGCATCGGGGCCGGTGGGGTGAAATACTGGGCTTCGGAAGGTACATTCAGCTTCAACGATCGTGGTGCACCATGTAAGGAACACGATTTTAAATTTGTGCCGGGCATGCGGTTCCAGTTCTTTACCAATGAAGGTGGTGAACCTCGGTTCTACAAAGAACTGGAGGCCGTTTCCGATGACGGCACTTATCCGATCCATTCCGCTGTGTTTGATACATTGAATCACCTCCAGATTAAGCTGAAGGCATTTGCACCGGTTGATTTCAAAGAGGTGAGTCGAATGTGTTATCCATACGCGTTTTTTGAATTCACGATTACCAATCAGTCTTCCCAGGAAAAGAATTTTGGGTGGGCATTCGCCGTTGAGACACCCGGGGAAGCTTCCACCATTCATGATAATGGCCTCCTCTGGTACGATACCCTCGAGTCGAAGAACCAGGAACCGGATCGGGTAGAGAGAGCTGCGATGGTTGAGGTTTCGGCCGATAACTATGAGATTACCCTTGGGGGAGGAGAAGAGTTCCAGACAACCGGAAAATGCCTGGGCAGTCCCGGCGTCGGAGTGAATCGTCTTGCCGCATTTGCCACGGCAGCGGCGGGAGAAACCGTCACCATACGTTTTGTGTTGTCGTGGTATATGCTGAGCTACGAGGGATCGGCCGGATATCCGGAGCGGTACTACTACACAAAAAACTTGTTTGGGGCCGAAGATGCAGCTATGAGTGGGTTGGAATGGTTTGGCGAATTGAAAGAAAACGCCTACGGGCTCGTGGGCCGACTTCGCGCCTCATCACTTCCGACCTGGTTCTCGGACCAGTTGCTCGTCTCCCTCAGTGTTCTCGTAACCAACAGTTGGTATACCCGGGACGGTCGATTTTGTTTTGCCGAAGGAAATTACGATCCCAACGGGACAATGGATCAGATGTGGCACAGTAGGCAAATGATAAATCACCTGTTGCCTTCGCTTTCAACGCAAGAAATGCGATACTGGGCTTCCACCCAGAAAACGAATCCCGTGGGGCAGATTCATCATGATTTCGGTCAGAAAAGAAATCTCTACAGCTGGGATAACCGTCAGCACGGGGACTATCGGAATATCGACAAATGGGTTGATCTCAATGCGGGATTCATAATCAGCGTGTATGAACTGGTTCTGGTTGACGGCAATACCGCCCTGCTCGAAGAGCTCTGGCCCGCCACAAAGAAGGCGGCTCAACGGATGATCGACCAACTGACCGACTATCATGACAACGATCACACGAAAACGTACAGCGGCACACAGAGTACCTATGATTCAAATGGGCATGAGGCTGATCACTATAATACCGGATTGGCATCCGTCGCATTCAAAATTGCCGCCCAATTTGCGGAAAGGATGGACGACACGGAGTTCGCCACGACATGCAACCAGCTACATCCGGTGATCGATGAACAATTTGTTCAGCGTTGGCTGAAACCCGAGAGCCCATTCGAGCTGTTCCGTGGATGCGAAAACGTTATTACCGGACAATGGATAGCTCATTTTCTTAAAATGGATGACCTGTATCCAAAGGAAGATCTGGATTTCGGTATAAACCGCCTCATCGAACATTATCAACCCGCTACGCAATTCGGAGTCTACCGGGATTGGCAACACTATGTGGTTTCTCACCTGGGGGGGATTCTGTTGCAGACGGGAATCGAGAGTTCGTGGATGTTCATTCAGAAGCATATGGCTGAGACTAACAATGAACAGGCGCCGTATAATCAGCAACTCTACGGCCCCGGCAATGATGAAAACAGCATCAGTAGCAGAGCGCATTATCTCACCGCTCCCGTCGTATGGCGCAATTATTACGAGCTGATAGGACTTCATCATAACGGGCTGACCTACGAACTTTATCTGACCCCGAAACTTTCGGATGCTTTCGGGCATAGTATTTCCGACGCACCCTTTGTTCTCGGCACGGTCTGGGGAAAAATGTCTATTGAGGAATCCGGAGAGAATTACAGGAACTGTTCAATAACTTTTACCCCTGAGAAAGAGATCGCGGTCGGTACGCTCTACCTCAGAGACAAGTTTTCGGAGGACCGGGCACCACTGGTCCTTGTTGACGGACAGTCGGTATCTTACTCGAGAATCGGGAGTGGGTACAATCGCCTGCTTGAAGTTGATTTGGACACGAAGGTAACCAGTGACGGGATGATGGTCTATGTCGGTGTTGATCCCGTTGCCGCTGGAGAAAGGAGCGTTTTGCGCGCGGACAAAAAACTATTGATTCGCAAGGGTGCGGTTCGCTTCTACGATGTACGAGGAAGATCGATCGGCACGTCGGAAATCGATTTTACCGGCATCATAATTCGGCACCGTGACGGACAAGGAGTCACTCGGGTTCTCAATGCAGTTAACAGTGGAAAACGGAATATGCGACGTAAGTCGTATTCAACGAATGAGTAACGTTGTCGGGGCGCAAATCCTTCTTCAGGTCGCTAAGCGGTAGCCATGTTTATGCTTTCGCGGGCACCATTAATCTCGGATGTCCGTGGAAGCATTTTCGCTTCCAAACAGGCTTTGCTTCCGGTAGGAAGCGGGGGTTAATCCCGTCCATTTTTTAAATGTGTGGTTGAAATGAGCCGGTTCTCGAAAACCGGCGTTCTCCGCAATGTCCTTTATCGGGGAGATCTTTTCTGAAAGGCGAAGCTTCGCATACTCAATGCGGCAATGAAGGACATACTGGTGAGGGGTAAATGATGTTTCTGCGGTAAAAAGCTTGCTAAAATAACCTGCGCTCAACCCCGATGATTTCGCAAGCTCTTTGACGGAAATTATTTCGGAGAAATGTTGCTCAATATATCTCTGCCCCTTTCTTACGGCGGAGCGAGTCTCCGGATTCAACGGGTACTCTTCATTGTCGGCTTTCAAGCAATTCTGAAGGACCTGTCCCATCATCACCATAAACCAGCCGGATGCCGACAGCGAATTCGAAGCATTCTCCAGTTGCTGGGACGTGTAGTGGAGCACTTCTCGACAGTGCTCCACCATGCTGAAGAACTCCGGTTCAACGATGCGCGAATCCCCGAGTTTGGTGCGGAAAATGTCGGGTGAAGCGGTATTCTCGTTCCCGCAGATATCGAAATGGCAGAAGAACTGCCCGAAATTTTCGTCGCAATTTCTGAATATGTATCTCTCCAGCGGATAGATGAATATTCCCATTCCCGCACGAAGCGAATACGGCGTATCTTCAACGATGCAGATACCGGTACCGCTGAACGCAAACTGAAAATTATAGTAGGGAGATGTTTTCTCGTGTTCCCTGAAGCGACGCTTGATAGTTTCGTTTGAGAAACCGGCCTTGACTACCCGCATCGGGGGAAATGCTGTTAAATTCATGGCAACCTGACTTCCTGCGTCTGTTCTCTTACGTTCGTTTATAAGGCACTTGTTTTATGGTGCACCCGTTGAAAGTTCATTTTTATGCAAATTTGTATGCTTTTTTCACAACGCATTCGCCGAAGAACTTGTCTATATTTTGTAGGCAAGGCCTCTCGAGGTGCTCACGTCGAGTTGCGACAGTGTCTATAAATAAACATCCGGAGCCAAAGTCTTCAAATAACGTATCATAAGGACGGAAATATGTGTAGACGATTTGTTACCGCTGCGTTGGTCGGACTCCTGGGAGTGCTGATTTTATCTGTCGTTACCCACGCTGTTCCTTCAATGGTTGAGGATGCCTGGGGAGACGAATATCAGCGTCTTTCCTATGACCTTGACCCCGGCAACAAAGTCCTGCGATGGTATGACGAGTCCAAGGTGAAGGACTACGTTTTTAATGAACAGGCTCTGATCACGGAGCTGGACAACAGTCCTCTGGACATAATTCTGCGGCGAACCGAGGCACTCCTGAACGATCTTTCGCAAATGGACGGCGCGCCGGATCTGAGTAGCGAACGTAATCAGCTTAATCAGTTGGCCACGGAGGCGCCGAACGCTTCAGACGAAGAAGCCATGTTCAAGGAAATTGCGGCGCTTCGTCGGAAAGTTGCATTCAAGAACCCACTGATCAGTTTCGATGAAATCGTGTTTTTCAAAAATAGCATGGACGGTACGCCGCACATGGTTGATATTTATGAAGAAATGCGGGAATGCTCGGGTACCAACCACGGCTTGTATGTGCTGAAGGATGCTTTTGGCGACGGGGTTCGCGCCGAGAATCTTCTGAAAGGCCTAACTATTGAAAACGGGCCGAATGCGGGAAAATTGCTGGCCGGTGAGCCGGCAATCACCCCGGATCTTTCGTTTGACGGTGATAAAATTGTGTTTGCCTCGTCACCTGCCGACCAGGACAGGGTACTGAATCTTTTCACCATCAACCCGGACGGCTCGGAGTTACGTCAGATCACGTTCCCCGACTTGAATCGACCCGAATGGCTGAGTAAGGAAGATGATCTGAGTTCACAGTTCTGGGAGGTGGATTTTGATCCCTGCTTCCTGCCGAATGGCAGAATTGCGTTGATTTCACAGCGCAGGGGCGGCCACGGGCGATGTCATCCCGGCAATCGGCCTACTTTTACATTGTTTTCGGTGAGGGCCGACGGGCAGGATTTGATCCCGATCAGTTATCATGAGACGAATGAATGGACTCCAAGCGTCGACAATGACGGCAAAATCGTGTATTCACGATGGGATTATATAGATCGAGACTCCGACATTGCGCATCATTTCTGGAGCTGCAATCCCGACGGAACCGACCCTCGATCGCCGCACGGAAATTATCCGCATCCGCTCTACCCGACGGCTATTCATTCGTATGATAATCCTTTCGGCAGTAAGGGAAGACAGGCCCGTCCCTGGTTCGAGTGGAGCATCAGGGCGATCCCAGGCCTGGCCGGGGAATACGTGGCGATCGCAGGGGCTCATCACGGTGGCTGGTTGGGTTCAATAATCCACATCAATACCAAAGTACCCGACGATGGGGCTCAAAGTCAGTTACGGAGAATCACTCCGGAAATCGAATACCCGGAATCCGAACGGGGAGGTAGTCTACCCGCCGCCGCAACGCCCTGGCCGTTAAGCAAAAACTATTATATCACGTCTTATTCCGATATCGCCGGGCACGGCAACAAATCAAAAAGGGCATCGCCGCCCAATACGCTGGGCATTTTTCTCGTTGACGCCTTTGGTAATCATGAACTGCTCTATCGAGACCCGAGTATCAACAGCTTTGAGCCCATCCCGTTGATTTCCCGGGAAAGGCTGACAGTTATCCCGACGAGAACAAGTCAGGGCATGGACGGGAACAAAACGCTGGGGCAGGCTACAATCAGTGTTACGGATATTTATAATTCGGATTTCGACTGGCCCGAAGGTACCGTAATCAAGTACATGCGAATCGTCCAGATCTTTCCTAAGTCAACCGGATCCGCGAACAAGCCGCAAATCGGGTACGGCGATCAAAGCACCGCGCGGGCTTCGCTGGGAATAGTGCCGGTTGAGAGCGATGGGAGCGTTTACTGTGAAGCTCCTGTTGGAAAGGTTATCCTGTTTCAGGCGCTTGACAGCAACAAGCTGGCGGTGGCCGGTATGCGTTCGGCAACGTATGTACACGAAGGCGAACAACTGTCCTGTACGGGGTGTCACGAAGACAAGTGGGATGTCACACCGACTCCTACATCACCGATTGCCCAGCAACGACCTCCTTCACCCCTCGAAACCGAACCGAACATGAATCGGCCGATTTTGTTTCCAACGCTGGTACAGCCGGTACTTGATGAAAAGTGTGCTCCGTGTCATGCGCAGAAGGAAAATGCACCGAATCTGAGCAATGAGCTGCTTCATACGGCTACCGGTGCGGAAACGAAGGGGTCATGCAAAGGATACTGGACGGTAGCCTACAAAAACCTTGAGCCCTACGCATTTTATCTGCATGGCGGCGGCAACGGAGAAATCAATGATGACTACCACGGCGGGTCGCGATGGCTTACCGGAAAAATGGGAGCAAAGGGCTCTAAACTCCTAAGTCATCTTGATCCTTCTCATAATGATGTACAACTTACCGAAGAGGAAAAATGGCGTATTACGCTTTGGCTTGACCTTAATTCGGAGTATTTCGGTGCCTACTATGACACAGAGAGACAAGCACAGGGGGGATTCGTGCCGCCCCGCTACGATTATACCGATGAACCGGTCGCAGCTCGTCCTGAAAGCAAGCCGGCACACGGAAAAACGAAGAAAGCTATGAAACGCATTGCGATCCATTCCTCCTCTGACGGCATTCGTGCTGTCGGACTGTCCGACGATGCGCGAGTAAATTTATTTACCATTGACGGAAGGAAAGTGGGAGAGGTACGAGGAAGAGAACTCAAAGAACGCTCTCTTGGAACTGTACTCCCGGCTCGGGGTATGTATCTAATCACCGTGAACGACGGCCGAAATGGACGGCTCCTTCGCAAGCAGCCGCTGATCTGGTAGCAGGCTGCAAACGGTTTTTGTTTGTCTCGGGTGTGGATTTCAAGATATCCGCACCCGTTTTTTTGTATTTTGTCCGATTGTACAAGACCTGATCTGTTTTGGACAGCACTGTCTATCGGCTTCAAACCGGGCGGTGAAAGACGGATTCCGGGGAACGGAGATCTCCGTTCCCCGGGGATGTACTATTCGGCTACCGGTTCCGAAGGCAGTGATTCCGCCTCGGTTTTAGATCGCTGCGAGTCGGTATGTTTGTCCTTTTTCAGCACCGAGGTGAGGCCCTCCAAACTGCCGCCGTCAATGCCGACATCCTTGAGAATGCTGTCGACCACGGGGCCGAGCCCTCGATACTTCAACAACGAATTAATCAATTGATCACCGAAATTGGTCGATGCGCCAAGACTGCCGATCGACTCGCCGCCGGTGCCTTTACCACCGATCATCTCTCCAAGGCCACCAATATTAATAATTTTCATGCCGTCAATGTTCTCCATCGGGCGTACGCTCGCCTCGATAATGGCCGAAGCATTCTTGATAGTCTCCATCTGGATGCGCATCCGAATAATATCCGGGGCCAGATGGTTTTCAGCTTCGTTAAGCTTCTCTTTACCTTCGGCTTCCACCCGATACCGTTCTTCGTCGGCAAGCGCGCGAATCTTGATCGATTCGGCTTCTGCCTGGGCCGCGGTTTTGGTCGCTTCGGCTTCATCCTCGGCGGCTGCTTTCTTGGCCTCGGCCGCCACCTTAATCCCTACCGCTTCCTGCTCGGCTTCTTCTGTTGCTTTCAATACGGCGATCTGACGGTTTCGGTTGGCAATTTCGGTTTCTCGTGCCGTGGTTACCTTCTCTTCCGCAGACACTGCATCGGCTTCGGCTTCCCGAGCCTCCTTGGCCGCTCGTGAGCGATCTTTTGATTTCTCCGCAATGGCGATGTCACGGTCCTGAGTAGCGATTTCCACCGCGCGTTCTCGTTCGATATCGCGGGATTTGACACTCTCTTCGTTTTGAATCCGTTCCTGTTGAACCTGACGGTCGGCTCGAATCCTGGCTGTTTCCACCTGCCGCTGGGCCTCGATCTCCGCTTCGGAAGCAATGCGGTCATTTTCCGACTTCTCCTTAACCCAAGTTTCGCAGTCGAGAGCGAGCATTATGCGTAAGATGTTGTGCGAG
>CAYFVL010000245.1:0-8994 GCA_964346405.1 uncultured Fibrobacterota bacterium | reverse complement strand
CTCAAACGGTCGACCAGACGTGGTCTCCTTTGAGTCGTAGGTTATGAATCGACTTCGCACCCCACCCGGCAAGGCTTGGGCGTTGCTTTGTCCGGGCAGGCACGTGGGGCAGCGCGGCAGAACCGGGTCGGGCCTACGGACGTATAGTGATGACAACAGGTTACACGCATTCCCTCCAAGGATGAGCACGAAAACTCAATGACTTACAGAGGTTTTCGAACAATATCGCGTTGCGTTCGATAACAGACGTAAGTCATTGATTCTTGGCTCCGCTCGGGGCCTCGGTTAGCGGTAAGTCGTTGATTATAGGCCAATTCCGTAGGCCCGACCGGGGTTCCGGCCTTGGCCGGCGGTTTATGTCAACATTGGAGACGCTGCCGGAGTGAGGCTACAGCCCCCAACGTGGAAAAAGAATAGGCTGCAGCCGAAAAAACATATCCATAAGGAATAAAAGAGGGCAATATAATTCCCGCGATTTTATTGTATTGAAAAGCAGTCCGATATGCCAGTAGCCGTTCCGTCGTATGCATGGAGCCGAATTCGAGCACAATCGGTCACCGGTGTCGATTCCGGGATTATCCAGGTGAAGTGACCCCAACGAGGATCACCTGCGGGAATAGTTGCGTTGCTGAGGTCGTGAAATGAAATTCCGCGGTCGAAAGTAGCCGTGATTACACAGTCATTGATTCCCGGAGCTTCCCATCGTATGTGCAGAGTATCCCCGACCGAATAGGATTCCCCTGAGAAAGGAGATTGGATCAGGAACTTTTTCGTTGCATTGACCGAGACGGAGATCAAGTCACGGGACTGATATTCACCATCATGCACTACAAGTGCGACGACAAGAAGTCCGGTCTTCTCCGGCTTTATCGTGGGGCACAGAGTCGTATCCTCATCAATACCTGCATTTCCCCTGATTATCTCCCAACGTATCTCAAGTGAATCGTCGGATTTCACTTCGTCCTCAATAGTCCCATGAAGCTGCAATGCTTGACCAAGATAGGATATCGTGTCCGGCCCGGCGTTTACGAGAGGCGGCATATTGTTTCCCTTTTCACAAATAACCGAGCATTCCGCGCAGAACTTTATTCCTCGCGTATACGCACACACTTTTGCTGCCGTAACGCCGCTATCAACGGCAGGTGTAATCTTGGCATTGAGATCACTTCCCGAGCCGAGATAAAGTTCACCCGTCTGGAGATCCGGATGGCAGATTGACCACTTTGCCGCGCCGTCGCAGGATTTTCCCAGCCTAATTTGCTTTCCGGCCTTTAGGACACCGGCGATGTCCGGCAGATCAATTTTGCATGCAGGATCATCGTTCCGGCCGGTGAAATGATGAAAGGGAGTCTGGTTATGGATCAGACTAAGAAGATCCTCTTTTATCATTCTTGTCCACTTATTCCGTCCCCAGCCATTAAGGTGATGGTCGTCAAAAAAATCATGTTCTCCAATTTCCGGGTCCTGCGAGTAGTCGAGGTAGATTATTTCACGATCAGAAAGGTAAGTGGCGAGTGCCTCGCGAAATTCCTTGTGCCTCTGGTTTTCTCTGAAAGGGTCACGGGCCTCTATCCTTGTTCGCATGCGGGCAACCACAAGAACACTGCCCATGTCTTCACATGCGTCTAAAATGGGGGGCAAAAAGGTTTTCGAAACATATGTTTGTAGGTCCCATCGATCCAATATGAGGTGGTCTTGTTCGATGATAGACTTGATACTGTTAAGAATTTCTGAATCACCTTCCGCTGCCTCGATAATGGAGTCCCAGTATTTTCCGGTTGTCCGTATAGCAGGGAGCATGATTGTATTCATATCTGTGGAAATGAACACCATCTCCGGCACCGTATCGCCTTTTGACATGTTGCGAATTTTGGCGTATTTCCAAGCCGACATAACACCACCCGTCCAGTGATGCTCTATGGTACAGCCCAGATCAGACCGAAGAGAAGAAAAATCAATACCTTCGTCGTGGTAAGAGTTTCCGACAAATGCAATGTGATTTATACGGCTGTTTGCATCCGGACGATCATTTGTGTCCCCGGGCGAGGTCGAAGTCGCCATGTCGCAGCATCCCAGAAAACAGCAGGATATAGAAAAAACCATTGGGTTCACCTTCATTTTAGCCTCCATTGCCGTTAATTGTGCATAAACACCTCGGTTTCGACGAAGTGCTCTGCTGCAGGGCTCAGCAAGGGTGCGGAAAGCGTTTTCTGGCAGTAAACGGGCATGAATTCTTGAAGGGCTTTTTCAAGGTGATTCCCAATAGAAAAACACGGATTGGAGTGAGTCGCTGCGTAATCTGTAATCAGGTTGTATATTTTGGGATGACGCCCGTGGTGGACAATGCGACCGTTCTGTAGAGATACAGGCTTATGGAAAAAAACGGATAATGCCACCGTCAAGCGTAACCGACCGCTCGAAGAAAAGCACGAGACCTGCCGAAACAATTAGAATCGAAAAACAGGGTTGAGAGTTAGTGTCTGCACGTTGGGTTTCGGTTAATGGGATTTTTAGAGTAGCATAAACGCAAGGGAGAGTAATGTGCCGGGAATTATCGGGTTTGCAGGGCCAAATACCAAAAATGTATTGAGTTCCATGGAAAAAGAACTCTTCATTACCCCATTTCTGCATAGAAGTCACGAGCCGTCTATTGCGAAAACCTTCTCTGTTTATGGCCTGGGCAAAGAAAACAGGATTGCGGCCAACGCAAAGCATTTGATTGGATTTGAGGGCTATTTATCGGATATCGATCTCCGCGGCAATGACTTGCTGTCGTGGTTGCTGGAGCAGTACGCGCAGAAGGGGGAGGACTTTGTTCGGGATCTTCGGGGTTCGTTTGTCATTGCTCTCGTTGAACGAGGCGGCGATAAATGGATGTTGTACTCCGACCAGACCGCATCGAGGCCGTTTTTCTATGCACTGCAGAACGGCAGCCTGTTCTTCTCCCCCGAAATAGGGCCTCTGGCAGCCGTGTTGGAAAATCGCACACCGAACAAGGCGTCACTCCTTCAGTTTCTAATCAGTGGCTATCTGTTTTCCGGAACAACTTTGATCAAGGAAATCAAGCAGATACGTCCCGGAGAGTTACTGGTTTTTGAGAAAAATGCCGTAAAGCTGAGAAAATACTTTGACTACAAGGTGAAGCCGGAAAAAGGCGTTCGCCGGAGAGACGTAATACCACGGCTGAATAAAGCTTTAAGCGAAAGAATCGGCGAGATGTGGCGTATGGCCGATTCACCGGCAGTACTTCTGAGTGGTGGATATGATTCCAGGTATATTATGCTATCCATTGCTGAAAACGTCACCGACGCAACGAAGATTCTAGCGGTTTCCTGGGGGCAGGATTCGGGCAGGCCGGGATCCGACCTGGTTGTGGCCGATGAGATCGTGAAAAAACTCGGGTGCCGGCACGTGGTGATTGAGAAAAACACAGAGAACTTCGAGCAGGATTTCGAACGGATGTTTACTGCTCAATCGGGTATGACTGATGCCGCGTTCTATCATTCGGGTGAACTTGCGGTGTGCGAATCCCTGCGAACAAAGCATGGAGTGAATTCACTGTTTAGAGGAGACGAATGCTTTGGCTTCGGAACTGAAGTATTTACCATGCAAAATGCGCTTAGAGCCGTAGCCATGAGTTATCCCGAATTCGTGCCCGGACTCGATGGGCTCATTGCGGAGCAATGGAAAGAAACCTACGCTGAATTCCATGAGGAATTGCGAAAACGTATGGATGAGGAGCAACATCCCAATGATTTGAAAGACACTCTCTACTGTAACGAGAGGCTTACGATGGCTCTTCATCCCCTGAACTATTTCAAATATGGGTACCAAAACATTTTCCTGCCGTTGATCGACGTTGATGTCCTGCAGATTGTACGGACACTGCCTCGGCACATGCGCGACGATAAGGCGATATTTAAAGATTGCTTATCCGCACGATTCCCACGATTTGCGGATATCCCTTTTGCCACGCGAAACAATCTTCTGGATTGGAATGAGGCCGTGGCAGGCAATGCCGAACTCCACGAATATTTGAAAGCGAGGGTAAATGCTTTGCCTTCTTTTTTCAATCGAAATTCATTTTTGGCAGCACTTGAAGAGAGCCGGCGCCACAAGAGGGTTCCTCCCCGGAAAGGATTGAAGTCACGAATTTCTCAACTCATTGGGCCGGATTTGCGGCATAAAATTTTACAAACAAAGGCAAGAGTGTTGAAAGTAGACTGTCAATTGGACAACCCAGCAATTGTGTTGGTCTTTCGGGCGACTGTATTGTCAAAGTGGTTTCAGAAGTGGTTGTAGTTGATTGGTTCTGACCAGTGCCAATACACCGGCAACCGGCGGAACGGATTCCGCCGAGTACGGCTATGTCATTCATTAGCCGCCGATCGGATTGATGAGATTCGGAATGCTCTGAAAGGCTTGCCCATCAGCATTCTAATTGCTTCCGCAGTCCGTGGACTGCCGATACCCAAATAAAAACCGAATCGGTAGACTGGTTTTTCACTCAATCGGTCATGGAATACGTGGATGACATTGAGGAGACTTTCGCCAAAATGTCCGAATGGCTCCCCTCGCTTATTGTGAGAGCAGGATGCTATGGTCAACTACGGCCATACCCGAATATCGAAGGCGAACCGGCATGTGGTGCATTCTTGAAATTTGCGGAGAAAGCGGAATCGTACTTTCACCGTGCTCTTTTAATTGAAAAGGAGGGTGATTCCTATGTGGGACCTCTTTTGAAATTCAACCTGACACGTTTGATACAAACCGCCGATTCTCTCGTCTCCGATGTTGAAAAATCTAGCAAGGGAAGCGGTGGAGAGGATTTGCTGACGCTGGAGATCCCAATTCGTGGCAAGACCTCGATGAACGCTTGACTGAAACCTTCCAGCCCTAACCAAAATCACCCAAAGTGCATGCACTCTTCACAAGGTGATTTTTGTTTCACCATCGAGGGGGCCACTAATGCGGAGCGGAGCTCAATCATTCTTTCATTATTCCAGTAATCGGCATCTGTCATGCTCGGCGAGAATGGCGTATATGACTTCGAATCGTGATTGCATATTTCCTCGCAAGGATACACCTTGCCGTCCCACGTGATGAAGATCGATCCCCACATAAAGGGACAATCGCGCCGACTGGGCCTTTTAACTCCTGGAGAGAACATGTTGCGTCGAATCCGGTGCACGTCTACCCCTATGCTTTTACAAACTTCAGAAATCTTCGGTATTTCGTCTATGGTATAATCGAAGGCGATGGACTGAACTTCTACCCTCGGGCGCCGATACCCACCAGTTTCCCGTAATCGGAGAAGCGTTTCGAGGTTGCTCATGACCGCCTGATAATCAGATCCTCTTCGATATCGCGCATGTGACGCTTGGGTTGCTCCATCGACGCACACGATAAGGTAGTCCAGTCCGGAATCGAGCAGTTTATGAGCATCCTTCTCCTTTACCGTTGTAAAATTACTACTAATTGATACTGGACACCTGTTCTTTTCGGCATAACCGATCATATCATAGATGTCTCTGTGAAGGAAGGACTCTCCCTGCCCGTACAAACTGATTCGCATACAGTATTGTCCGAAAGCCGAAATCAATTCACGAAAAAAATTCGGCTTCATATAGCCTTTAGCCCGAGAGCCGTGGGTGGTGCAACCCGGACAATCCAAATTGCAACAATTGGTTGGTTCAATTTTTATAAAAAAGGGTTTGGAATGTGATCGTGCTGGTTTCATGATGTTCTCTACCGCAAAAATTGCAGCATTGAGGATTTTTATCGGCGTGATTGAGCGTTGAAATCCCCTGAAATGCCGATGCAATAAGCTCCTGGTGTCCAATCCGAATCGATAATCAATTGTTTTCACAAAAACCTACCATCCCTGTCTTCTAAATTTTCGACCATGTAAATGACGCAATAGAAGAATCCCTATTTGATGTATGATCATCATCATTCGTTCCCGTCGGCCCGGCATTCGTCCAGCGCTACAATCAGTTTGAAAGCCATTTTCCAACCCCGATAATGTATTGATGTTCAATAATCCTGAGGGGCCGACAACGTGTTTTTTAGTATCGGGCGTGCGAAGGACGGTACCTGGATTACCTTTGATCCAGAGATCTCCCAAAGGATCACGTGATCTGTTCTCCAGAATGACCTCTCCTTTGAAACGGTAATGCTTCAATTTGCGGATGGCCAATAGGCGGTCAAGGAGAGTGGACGCGGGAACAAACCAGCATTTTCCTCGCGCTTCCTTCAGGATCTCAAATCCACGTACGAACTCAGGATGAATCTGGTTGGAGGATTGTACATATTTGTGTAAGTAGATATACCCTATACAAGCTCCCCGCTTAGCGCAGAGCTTGTCCAGATGATCTTTTGTAAGAAGACGTTTTAATAGCCAAGGTTCCGACAAGTCTGTTGCAGAGAACCACATGTTAACATATGGCTTGTCGGGATCGTGGAACGGCATTGAGTTGTTCAATCCCAGAGTGTTCAGCACACCGGATTTGTATCCTCTCATGTATCGTGTATGTTTGATGCAGTAATCGCCCCAGAAATAGGGGGATTCTTCCGCGTGGCCTTCACTTTTGTCAGAAGTGTATAAGCTTGTGATCCATCGCCAGAATCCACGCTGGAAAGCATCTCGACACCAATATATGGTGTCCGCATTACGTCCATGGTTTATGTTGATTTTTGGGTAGTAACCAAAGGTCTGATTGAATTCTTCATATGCACGTACCGTTTCAGACCTTAGGTTATTACCTCCCGAGGCCAGATGCAGTGCAATTTCATGGCCTTGCTTCTGCAATGTGATAAGAAGTCGACGGTATTCATCCGATTCCGTAACACTAACGCCGAAACACTGTCGCCCGGTATGCTCCGGATTGCCGGATCGACGTCTGCATGGGTACATCCAAACTGTCTTAGTTGCCTTTATACCAATTTCATTCAGGTATTCATAAATGGTTCGAACGCTCGTAACGGAAGCTTCGTCGGTGTCGTCAGTAAGGGTGAAAGCACATTGTTTACCTTGAGGGTAAGGAAGAATAATCATACGGGAATCTCCAGGTAGGTATACCAGCCGAACCTTCTCATCCGCGGCACAATTCGCATGACTGCCTTTTCAGCAGCGACCGCCCAACCAATGATTAATAGGGTTGTAGACCATGGAAGCAAAAATCGAAGGGGCAGAAGCAAAGGGGTAAACACGTGGTATTCAGAGTGATAGAAATTCTTCGTCTGCGTAAAGTAAGCGGCTATTGTCTCGGGTGAATAATAGCCTCTAATCGATCGATTCTGTTTCTTTGTTTTGCCAACTCGGCGAAATAAACAGACAAATGGATTGTACGGTAAATTTGAGACAATAATGACCGTTCCTTCTGGTTTGAGCACACGTTTGATTTCGGCTGCAGCCTTTGGAATATCCAAGTACTGAAGCACGGAACGACATATTACCAAATCCATGGAAGAATCAACCAAAGGAATCGCCGTCAAGTCTCCACACACGGCGCATGATGCCAAGCAGCTGTCTCCGTGAATGGGTCTTGCATTCCGAAATCTTGTGCAGGCTTCAACATTAATGTCCAGCCCGATGCGGCCTGGGGGAGCAACCTCCTTGTTAAGGGCCTGCAAAGCCGCCCCTGATTCGCAGCCCCCGTCCAGGCACCAACCGCCGGTACGCCGGCGATTCCTTCTCAACGCTTCATTCGTGGGATGGTGCCAGTAGAGTTCCCCAATGCGTAAAGGCCCGAGGAATGCATCCAACAGTTTCGTAAAAGCCATCATCTTACAACCCTGGATGATTTCAGAAATTGCAGAATGATTTTCCTCAGTATTGTATGATGTCGAACCGCGGTGCCTATAAGTTCGGCAATCCGAAAGTTCTGCAGATAAACGAGTAGGAACAGTTTTAGTTGGTAGTATTTCATCTTCCGAAGCGAAAGGCTCTCCAACTCTATTGAACTCGACAAGTACTTATCAAATTGGTCCCAAGCCCTTGTTAAGAACCGATAACCCTTTTCACCTTTCTCCGCCCATGCGTGAATCTTGCTGCCGGGGTATGCCACAATGGTAGCGGCTGAAAAACGTTCAGGATTCAGCTTGCATGCAAGCCGTATGGTTCTGTTCACACTCAAGGGAGATTCCTCAGGCAGCCCGATAATAAACTTGAGCCATACCTTCAGACCGGCTTCCCGTGATAGGCGGATCGCGCGATCTATTTGTTCTTGGCTTATGTTTTTACCGGCGGCTTCACGCACCCGGGGATCTCCTGATTCGATACCATAACTGATGTACTCAAAACCTGCCAATTTCATTTTCTTCAAGAGGCCCGAATCCACAGTATCGACGCGGCTTTGGGCAAAGAATTTCTGCCCCGCATCATTGTTTATCGAAACAATTCCATCTAGGAGCTCCATGGTCCAGTCGCGCCGAATGCCGAATGTCTCGTCCTCAAACGTTATCTGTTTAGGACGAAACGTTGTCTTTACCCAGGTGATTTCGCGCAGAATATTGCCTATGCTCCTGCTTGTGAGGGTTCTGGTTAGATTCTTGGAGCAGAATACGCAGGAAAATGGACATCCGCGTTCTCCCATAATGGGGTACTGTTCCGACGCTGGAAAGAGATCCCAGGCGGGGAACGGCAAATCATCGAGACTACCGGAGATTTGTGCCTTACCGGCACCGGTGGCCGTACCGTCGGAATGGCGGTAGTAGATTCCGGAAAGACCGGCGGGATTGGTTCCGGCTCGCACCAATTCTGGGAATGCCTGCTCCGCTTGGCCCGCAACGCAAAAATCGAACTCCGGCGCTTCCTCAAGCGATTGTACGGGAAGTGCATTTGCGTGAGGACCGCCCAAAACGGTTTTACTACCGGGCGAGTGCCGCTTAACCATGCCGGCAATAGCTCTTGCCGAACCAAACTCCGGGGTCATTGCACTAACCCAAGTTTCGCAGTCAAACGCCCAAGACCACCTTTTTTGATGGTCCGAC